>JAOTSL010000025.1 GCA_029864945.1 Gammaproteobacteria bacterium | reverse complement strand
GTTGCGCCACAGGCTTCGCAGTTGTCGCCATATTGATCTTTTGCCCCGCATTTAGGGCATTCGCCCCTGACGTATCGGTCAGGCAGAAACATATTTTTTTCAGGATCGTAGGCCTGTTTGATTTTTTTACTGGCAATATGCCCGGCTTTTTTTAAGCGCAGGTAAATATCTTCTGCTAGTTCTTTATTTTCTACCGAATGCGTTGAGTGAAAATTATCAAATCCAATCAGAAAGTCAGAAAAATCTGCTTGATGTTCTTTGCTAATTTCTTCTATTAATTGCTCTGGTGTAATGCCGCGTTTTTCGGCGTGAAGCATTATGGGAGTACCGTGTGCGTCATCGGCGCAAACGTAGTAACAGGTGTTGCCGCGGAGTTTTTGAAATCTTACCCAAATGTCGGTCTGAATATATTCAACCATATGTCCCATGTGGATTGGACCATTTGCATAGGGTAAGGCACTCGTGACGAGAATTTTTCGCTTATTTTCAGACATATTATTAGGCATAGGGTTGTAAAAGATTCTTGTTTCAAAAACAACGGATTATAGCAGACAATGAATGCGTCTAAAAAGAACGATTTAAAAGTGCCTTTATTGAGTATTGTCTGGCATCGGTTGGTTTTGGGCGGTTTTATAATATATTAGGTATATATTTCATTCGGTTATGGCTTTAATTTTATAATGTGGTTTTATTTTAGGCGAAAAATAGTTATGTTATTGAATAACGTTATGCAAAAAAACAATATTTAGCATAAATAGGTGCGTCGTAGATAAAAAAACAAATCCCGAATTGAGTCTGATAAGATAGCCTGATAAATGCGCGAATATATTTCGAGAAGATAAGAGGATAAATGACGATGAGTAATGTTTCTCAATTGGCGATTGAAACGCAAATTAAAAAATACGTGGATCCGTACCTGGGAAAAGACCTGGTTTCAGTGAACGCGGTCAAGAATATTGCTGTTGATGGAGAAAATATAACCATTGATCTAGAGATGGGGTTTCCAGTTCAGGGATATGAAAGCAGTATCCGGGAAAATATTATAAAGCACGTAAGTAGCATTAGTGGTGCTGAAAATGTAACCATTAATATTGCGAAAAAAGTGGTAAATCACGCTGTTCAGCAGGGCGTGAAACCAATTAAAGGTATTAAAAACATAATCGCTGTCGCGTCTGGTAAGGGTGGTGTTGGTAAATCAACAACCGCTGTTAATCTGGCGTTGGCAATTGCAGGAGACGGCGGAAAAGTCGGGATTATGGATGCTGACATTTATGGCCCGAGTCAGCCACGCATGTTGGGTATTTCTGGAAAGCCTGAATCTAAAGACGGCACAACCATGGAGCCGATGAAGAATTACGGCATTGAAGCTATGTCGATTGGTTTTCTTATTGACGAAGAAACGCCAATGATCTGGCGTGGCCCAATGGTAACCCAGGCATTGGAGCAGTTGATTAATGACACCAGCTGGGGTGATTTAGACTATCTGATTGTCGACTTACCTCCGGGAACCGGTGATATTCAGTTGACCTTGTCTCAAAAAATACCAGTGAGTGGTGCGGTTATTGTTACGACGCCACAGGATATTGCATTACTTGATGCTCGAAAAGGGCTGAAAATGTTTGAAAAAGTAAATGTGCCTGTGCTGGGTGTTGTTGAGAATATGAGCATTCATATTTGTTCTAGTTGCGGTCATGAAGAGCACATTTTTGGATCTGGCGGTGGTGAAAAAATGTCCAAAGATTATGAGGTTGATTTTCTTGGGGCGTTGCCATTGGATATCGGTATTAGAGAGCAGGCCGACAATGGCAGGCCAACAGTAGTGGCTGATCCGGATAGCCGCATTTCAGAAATTTACCGTGAGATATCCCGTCGAGTTACTGCAAAGCTTGCATTGCAGGGCAAGGATTATTCTACAAAGTTTCCGAATATCGTTATTCAAAACTCGTAAGACATTAGGTATTAAATCAAATGAGTATTAAGTCAGATAAATGGATCCGACGCATGTCGGAACAGCACGAAATGATTTCACCTTTTGAAGCAGGGCAGGTGAAAGAGAATGCACAAGGTAAGATGATTTCTTATGGCACGTCCAGTTATGGATATGATGTGCGTTGTGCCGATGAATTTAAAATATTTACAAATATTAACTCAGCAATAGTTGACCCTAAAAACTTTGATAGCAACAGCTTTGTAGATGTGAAGGCGGATGTTTGTATCATTCCACCAAACTCATTCGCGCTTGCTCGCACCGTGGAATATTTCAAAATCCCGCGTAATGTTTTAACGGTTTGTCTCGGTAAATCGACTTACGCTCGTTGTGGGATTATTGTAAATGTAACGCCACTTGAGCCAGAGTGGGAAGGACATGTGACGCTGGAATTTTCTAATACGTCGCCATTACCTGCAAAAATATATGCCAATGAAGGCGTCGCTCAAATGTTGTTTTTTGAGTCAGATGAGGTATGTGAAACATCTTACAAAGATCGTGCGGGGAAATACCAAGGGCAAACTGGGGTTACATTGCCACAAACTTGACGTGTATTTGTGTACGTAAAGCGGGTGGTTGTGTCGCTACAACGCGTGGCATTGGCTTGTGCTAACCGACAAGAATAGTGCCTCAGATAAATAGTATAAAAAACACCTGCTTGGCGCTGAAAATTATTTATAAAATAAGGGGTTGATTGGACTGCTAATTGCCTCCATCTATAAGTGGAGGCGTGAATTAAGTTGCGGGTTTCTGTGAAGTGTGTCACATTAATTCGGTGTGCCTAAGAGTAATATAATCCGATACAGGTATTAATAAGACAGAATTTTCACGTACGTTATTTGAGTGAATAGGAGGATTATTATGGGATTCATGATTGACATGGTTACGGGTAATGTCAGTAATATCACTAATGGTGTGGACTTGGCTATAGTTGAGTCAGCGCCACTGATAAGAGCACCTAAAGGTGATGTTGAACTACCTCCACAAGAACAACTATTGCCGGTGAGCAATGACAGTTCACCTGATACTTATACAATTCCAGGCTCTATTATTAATTGTGAAATAGACCTTCTTATAGAAAAAATGAAGTGAAAAAGCACTGGCTGGCGTGTGTGGAGAAGGTGGTTGTATTTATAACTTGCCCTTTTACATTCAGACCAGCTGGTTTGCTGGTTTTTTTTCGAGACTTATTTAAGAGATCTGAATAATTTTGCCGTCTTTAACCGTATAGGTTCTTCCACCGACATCATCTTGTATATCTTTAGTGTATTGTGAAACATGAATGGATGTACCCGAATAGACCTTTATATCCACAACAACTTTTGCGTTTTTAGCGCGTAATTTTTCTTTGTCTAGTATTGCTTCTTGGGACCTTAACTTTGTGAGCTCGCGTTCAAACTCTTGCTTCGATAAAAGTGCTTTTTTTAGTATGTTTTTGGCTTGTTTGGTTGGATTGTTTTTTGTGTCTTTAAATATCTTTTGAAGTTCGAATAATGATTTTGTCACACGTGAAATTTTGATGCCGATTTGATCTTTTTCTTTTTCTACGTCATTTGCATTGCCCGCTTGAATATATGTTTGCGCCCCTGCACTTGATCCAATGTTCATCGCCTTAACTAGAACGCCTGATGTAATACTGCCGCCGATAATTTGTCCTTTGGACGCGTCTTTTTTGCCGACAATTATCTCGTTGAGTGCGTTGAGGGTCGACTTTATGACCCAATCTTGAATCATTATTTTGTCGCCAGATGAGATACGTGCATTTTCAACAAATTTCGCTGACACCGATCCGAGAGCATCTATTTTAACCAGGTCATCGACAACTGGCACATTATTTTCTGCACGGCCCACCACGGCGCCTTTAATGTCGATGTTGCCACCGGCCTCGATTATTGCATTTTCAACCATTCCATTAATTTTGATATCGCCACTGGCTTTTACTTTCATGCCGGATGCGACATCACCTAACACAATTACGGAACCATCAAATAAAAGATTGCCTGATTTTAAGTCGACACTTTCTACTTGCATGGTTTTCTCAACGTTGACGCCATTTTCGCGGATGATTGGTTGGCCTGTGACGGTAGCAACTAAAGTGTTGATGTCTTCATTCGAGGTTTTCACGCCATCTAGTCCGGCAGCAAATTTTGTGTTTTTTCCTGGCTTTGGGGTAATTGTTTCACCAAATACATTTTTAGAAAGCTGCCCCATAGTTGCGGGGTCTCGCCGCATGAGTTTTTCACCGGGATGAACAACCTGTATCTCTCCTAAGTCACGATAGTCTATGTGTCCGTCTTCTGAAATTTTGGGCGTTCGTGTTTTGATGTTATCAATCAGGCAGGTGAATTTTGCATCTTCCCCATTAACGACAGGTTCACCTTTGGCGATTAGTAGCTCATCGGCTTTGCCTGATATGATTGCCGTCTTTATTGCCTGGGGTAAAAAGCCATATCGGACACCTTTTTCGGCTAATTTTTGCTTAACCATGTCAAGAGTCGCTGGTTTGCCGCCTTCGGGGGGGTGAATAGTGAGATAAGCTGATAATTTATCTTTGGTAATGCAGATATTGACTTCGGCGTCCCTTTTTTCTGCGATGCAAACTTTACCTTCGCTGGCCTTTGAGTTCTCGAAAACCTCTATAATTCGAGTGATTCCTTCCTCGACGCAGTGGAGTTTTTCGTAACCTTCGTCTTTTAGCTTTCGTATTAAAAAGGGCTTGTTAATGGGGGGTGAATTTTCGCCCTTTATCACACGATAAAAGGCATGTAATTTTATTTGGTCGTCATCAAATTTAAATTGTATATCGGGGTTGCTCATATTTTTTTACAAAATTTTATAAGTCACTTTAGAATAATAAGGTAAATATCTATCCGTAAGATTGATCACGCAAGTGTAGGACGCTTATCTTATAACTGTTATCGACAATCAATAAGAGATCTGTAATTTTTAATATAAATGAGGCGTAAACGAAGAAAAACCGGCATTTTCGTGATAATTAAGTGTCAGTAGAATATAATCCCGCAAATATGCAATATATTAAAAAATATGACCTCAGTCCTAGGTGAGTAAGCTGGATTGCAAAGCGCTATTGTCATGATTAACAGACAAAAGTGAAATTCAGATAATATTCAAAAACTGGGCAACTACACATACGTAATAAGGATTGAAAAATATATGTTTGGACGATTTCGAGGGATGTTTTCAAATGATCTAGCAATAGATCTTGGTACCTCAAACACGCTGATTTATGTACGCGGAAAAGGAATTGTGCTTGCGGAGCCATCGGTTGTTGCAATACGGCAAGATCGAGGTGTGGGGGGGCCTAAAAGTATTGCGGCAGTTGGTACTGAAGCAAAGCGTATGTTGGGCAGAACGCCAGCAAATATTGTCGCTATCAGGCCACTCAAAGACGGCGTTATCGCAGATTTCACGATAACCGAAAAAATGTTGCAGCACTTCATTCTTAAAGTACATGAATCACGTTTTCTTCGCCCAAGTCCTCGCGTGCTTGTATGTGTACCATCAGGTTCTACTCAGGTAGAGCGAAGGGCGATAAAGGAGTCTGCTGCAGGTGCTGGCGCACGGGAAATTTTCCTGATCGAAGAGCCAATGGCAGCCGCTATTGGTGCAGGTATGCCTGTTGGTGAGGCTAGTGGTTCCATGGTTGTTGATATTGGTGGTGGTACAACTGAAATAGCGGTTATGTCGTTAAACGGGATCGTTTACTCTGACTCTGTTCGCATTGGTGGTGACCGCTTTGACGAAGCTATTATTGCTTATGTCCGAAGAAACTATGGTACTTTAATTGGTGAAGCAACGGCCGAACGAATTAAGCAGGAAATTGGAAACGCCTATCCCGCTGATGAAGTAAGAGAGATTGAAGTCAGGGGTAGAAACCTTGCTGAAGGTGTGCCTAGGAGTTTTACGTTAAATAGTAATGAGATTCTTGAAACACTGAGCGAGCCATTGGCAGGCATAGTCAGCGCGGCTAAAACTGCGCTTGAGCAAACACCGCCCGAGCTTGGGTCAGATGTCGCTGAAAGAGGGATGGTGTTAACTGGCGGTGGCGCATTGTTAAGAGGAATCGATCGCTTATTGGCAGAAGAAACCGGCTTGCCCGTGATTGTTGCTGATGACCCGTTAACGTGTGTGGCTCGTGGTGGTGGTTTGGCGTTGGAGATGTTAGATACTCATGGTGGTGAGATCTTCGCTCACGAGTAGTAACTTCTAGGCTACACCTGAGTATTTGTCTTTTGCCTCGTACTGGCCTTATTTTCGTACTCAAACGGGCATATATGTTTCCGTTTTCCGTGCGTAAATAAGATCGGTGCGAGCTAAGGCCTAAACGCGACTTTAAAAAATTTCCTTCTGCCTTTCTGTTCAATAAATTTGCTACTCCGCCGCCCTTTCCATTTTGTTATTCGATTTGCTCGTCGTATTCTCTTTTGCAGGCGACTAATCCTTCGGCCAAAGTAGGGTATAAAAGTGAAATTCCGAGTTTATCAAGCATGTATGTCGCATCTATTTTTTTTGACTCTGTTAAATACGATAGCATTTCAGGGGATAATTCATCTTGCGCCTTTGTCCAGCTTATCTCTTGCGGTAGGGTGAGGCTAAATAAACGTGCAGTTTGAATAAAGTAGTCGGTGATAGAGGATGGATTGCCATCTGCGACATTAAATGTGTCGTTTGAATGCTCTGATTGCATGGCGGCAAGGCAAATATTGGCTAGGTCCGCGCCGTGAATTCTATTGGAAGCTGGGGCAATATCTGCTTTTAATACTTTAAGGCCTGCGTCGATTCGGTTTAAAGGCAGTTTTTTAAAATCATATATCCCTGCAACGCGCAAAATCATGTACTCGGTGCTGTGATCATCGCAAAACTGTTTAATAAGTTCTTCGGCGTGTAATCGCCTTTTGGAGCGCGCATTGTGCGGTGCCGCAGTTGTTTGTTCAGTAATCCACTCGCCATTGTGATCACCGTAAACGCCACTTGTGCTGATATAAACAATGCGCTTGGGCGGTGAGCCAGAGTCGAGCGAATCAAGAAAATTTGACATGCGCTGGTCTTTTTCACCCATTGGTGCCGGGGGTGCAAAATAATAAATGTTGGCGTTATTTGTATCGAGCTTACTCAGTGAAGTGGGTTCGTCAAGATTTGCCGGAAATACGCGAACACCAAGGCTCTCTAGATGTTTAATTGATTTACTTGAATGACTGGTGGCGCTGATATTAATGCTTTTTTTCTGGAGCAATTTACTGACTCGTTGTCCGGTATTGCCGCAGCCAATTATCCAAGTATTAATTTTAGTTTTTTTGTTCATGTTTTTATATTAACTTTTTTATGTGGCTGGTTAAATTGTATTTTTTAGTGATAGTGGATTAACATGTGCCCACATAAACAAGCAATAATTTCAGTGGGAAGCAAATGACTTATAAAGTTACGATACAGCCGAGTGGCCATCAGTTTGAAAATGAAGTGGAAGAAACAATTCTGGAGGCGGCTTTACGTCATGGATTTGCTTTTTCATACGGTTGTCGATCCGGATCTTGCGGTGCCTGTTCAGGAAAGGTCGTTAGCGGTGAATTTCATTACGAAGATGATGAAGAGCCCATGGCATTATCAGAGGATGCTAAAAAGAACAGCATGTGTATTTTTTGCCAGGCTATTCCTGATTCTGATTTAGTGCTCGAAGTTAAAGGAATCTCAGCTGTAAAAGATATTGTTGTCAAAACGTTGCCTGCACGTGTCGCTAAAATGGAAAGGCTTGCGCCGGATGTTATGCGTTTGTATTTGAAGCTGCCTATGATAGAGCGCATGCAATTTCTCGCTGGACAATATTTGGACATCTTGCTCAAAGATGGTCGTCGTCGAAGTTTTTCTATTGCAAATGCACCGCATGATGATGAACTGCTTGAATTACACATTCGGAAAATTGATGGTGGTGAATTTACCACCTATGTATTTGATGAGATGGAAGAGAAGGCATTGTTGAGAATTGAAGGACCTTTGGGTACGTTTTTCTTGCGCGAATCTGACCGACCATTAATTTGTATGGCTGGTGGGACGGGATTTGCGCCGTTAAAAGGGATCCTAGAACACGCTTTTGAAGAAGGCTTAAAAAGGCCTATTCATTTGTACTGGGGGGCACGTGACAAGGAGGGTTTATATTTGTCTGAATTAGCTGAATCGTGGGCCTCTAAGTATGAAAACTTCATTTACATACCGGTGTTATCTGAACAAAAAGCGGGGGATAACTGGCAGGGTAGAACAGGCCTTGTGCATGAAGCTGTCGCTGCCGACTTTACAGATTTATCTCAATATGAAATTTACGCCAGTGGCCGACCAGAAATGATAGATGAAGGGCGTAATATTTTTATAGAAAAGGGATTAGATCAGGAAAATTATTACTTCGATGCTTTTACTTTTTCGGAAATTCAATAGTTTATTGTTTTGATTATATAGTTAATAAAAAAGCCGCATTCAATTGAATGCGGCTTTTTTATATAAAGAGCTTTGCAAAGCGTTTTTGCGAAGAGCTTTTGTAGGAACTACTTCTAAAGACGTATCTTATGCTGCACTTGCAGCAATATTTTCTACTGTATTTTTAGCTTCTGCAGCATCTGACTCAAGTAGCGCCATTTCCGATTTCTGAGCTTCTTGCTTAGCTAAAGCATCAGCTTGACGGTTTTTTTTCTTAGCCGTCAAAGCAGCGAGTTCAGGCAAGCCTTTTCCTGACGCTATTTCCAGGCCTTTGCGATAGGCATTTGCTGCGAGCTCAGGCTCATCGATATGCTCCAAAACTTGAGCAAGTGCATGGTATGCTTCTGGCCCACCACCATATTCTACGCTTGTCTCAAGGTAGGATCGTGCTTTACCCCATAACTCACTACGGCTACTTAAGCGGCCCAGTGTTAATAAGAGTGTTGAGTTTTCAGTGTTACCCTTATACCACTTTTCAGCAGCGCTTAACTCACTGTAAGGGTTTGCTGTATAGAGAAGGCCATACAGGTATACCAACTGATTGCTTAAGTGTTGCTTGATGGCGGTTCTGAGTAATGGTTCAGCCTCCTCATGTTGGCCTTCATCAATTAATTTCCTGGCGAGTATTGCTATCAGGTCAGGGTCTCTTTGAAGATTTTTAGGAGCAATGCTCCAGCTGTTACGCACTTCAATAAGGCTATCTGATTCACAGCTTACTCGTAATAACTCAGTATGAACCTGTTTTTCAAGCTCGTTAAAAACAGGAATGCTATAAATCTTGTTACGCTTTAAGTCGTACATGAGTTCAGAAAGTTTATTCCAGTTTTTACTTTCCTGGCATAATTTCGTGAGCAAAATAAGTGCGCGGGTATTTTTAGGGTCTTCTTGACGAATACGAGCCAGTGCACCTTCTGCACGATCAAACTGACGACTATCAATTAAAAGCTCCGCCTGAGTAAGGCGAATTGCTGAATTGGCAGTAGGGTCGGTCGCTTGAGCCATGTCCAGGTATTGGTTCATTCGCTCATTTGCACCTTGAGCCTGTGCCGATTTGGCGGCGGCCAAGTAGTTAACGGCACTTTCTGTTTTTTTAGCATAAGTGAGTAATGCTTTTTCAGATTGGCGCCATTTGCCTTCTGCCTGCGCTAAAAGACCGCGTGTTAGTGCAGTGTTTGCAACGCGGTCGCGACGTCGGTCCTGCCACTTTCGGTAGTTCGACGGTGAATGAATGACTCCACCTATTACGCGAATCAGGTAATAAGAAATAAAAATAATAGCGATACTTGCAACGACGAAAATCGCCATTGATGTTTCAACGCTGTAATTTCTAAACCCCAGTAGCACATACCCTGGATCATCGCGAACAAACAGGGCAAGAGCGATACCGATGCAAAGCATAATAATTGTTTGAATGAGTAGTTTCATTGTTGTCTCTCCGCTTATTCTGCAGCAAGGGTTATAACAGCATTGCCGGTGGTAGCGGCTTGTGCGTTACTTGCTTTGTTTTCCAAACCTGTTATTTCCAGGCGCTTAGATACTTTGCGTAATGTACGAAGTGACGATGAAATGTCAGGTACTTGAAGCACTACTTGTTTGGTTTTTAGGTAATTTAAAGTATCGACAAACTTCTTAGTTGATACTTCTTCAGTGTTAAAGAATTTTTCTGTCCAGTTGATGGCAAGATCCATATTTGCTTTGTAAAGATCCTGGTCGCCACGCAGTAAAACCATTCTTGCCTGTTCTAGTTTTAGCTTTAGGTTTTCATGTAAATGCTGAACTTGTACTGGTGAAAGTAGTGCCTCAACGGGCTTGTCATTATAGTTAACGGCGACCAGTCCTTTGAGAACTTCCATTATTGCAATGGGTAATGCCTCCCAGGTATCAACCTTTAGTGCGTCGTCGGCATTAATGGCGGGCTGATCTTGGTGGACAGGTTGTGTACGTGCACTCAGAGGTAACTGGTCAACTTTAGCCTGTAGACTGGACAGTTGCATTGACACGCCTGCCTGGTCAGGAATTGGCAGTGTTTGTAGTGTGACTAATTCCTGTGCGATGACGTTACGTACTTCATTTAGCGCAGGATCACTCAGTGAGTTAATTCTATTGTCAGCTAATGTTAATGCTTGTATCGATGTTGTAACATCCTGCTCTAGTTGTAAGCGATGACTGGCAACATTTAGCAGGTAATCCGCTTCAGCAATAACCCAGTCTCGAGATGTGTTTCCAATGCGCGAATACAGGCCGTCGATACTGACTTCGAGGGACTGTTGACGTTTTTGAGTTTCTTTGATGTTTTGGTTGGCTTTACCTAGCTCGGCCTGCGCATCAAGAAACCGCTGTTCAGCACCCGCAATTTTAATATTGGTGGCTGTTTCCATATTTTTGGAAACGCCTTCAATCTCAGAAGCCTTATTATATAGTTCGGACTTGATGGCTGCCGATGTTTGGGTAAGCTCTGTCTTGATGGTTGCTTGAGTTGCGCTTACTTCATTTCGAAGAGCCTCCTGACTTCTTTTTAATTCTGATTCAAGCTGCTGTTGAAGTGATGAAATAGTGGATGCAGATTCATTTTTCTCAATCTGAATTTGCTGCCATGTCCAGTATCCGCCGGCACCGGCGCCTACGCTTAGTATAAATGCCGCGCTTGCAAGTAGTGTTGCAAAGCCAGAGCCGGACTTTTGCATGACTGGTGCAGGAATGGGACTTGCGTCGATGGTTTTGTTCGCTTTCTTAGCTTCCGTTTTATTGGTTTCTTGTGTGTTCGGTGCCATGGTCTCTTTCCTATCTTCCTGCTGCATGATGATTGCTTCGTCTGAAGAGGTATCACTTGCTTCGGAATTGGCACTTTGGGTGATTTTATCCGCTTGCAGTATTTCAGACTCATTTGTGTGAGAATTATCAGAATCTCGCGAAGTTTTTTTTCGTTTATTGGTCGCCACGTTTTTTTCCTACCCTTGCTAGCCCTTAAAGTTAAATTTTGCCGCCATTGTCCAGGAGGCTCTCTTTATTGTTTTTTATAATTATTATTCCCGATTCAATTTTACGCACATTGCAGTGCGTGCCATTGGACCAAGGTGTTGACTATTGCTTCATCACTGGCTAGTGAAGAAACAATGGGTCGGTGTTTAAAGCCCAGTTGCATTGCTAAATCAGCTCCCCTATCGCTGATAACGATGACTGGTGACTTCGTAAGCCACTGACGGCCGAGCTGTCCAACCATATCGTACAAGTTGTGTAAGCCTTCATTGCTAGTGGTAACGATAATATTAACTTCGCCACGCGCCCAGTGTTTTAGCAGGGCGGAAACATCGGTTTTGGGTTTGCTTCGTTTATAACATTCAGCGTATTCAACCGTTGCTCCGCGCGATTTCAGGGTTTCGGCAAGTAACTCTCTGCCGCCGTCACCTCTAAAGATGATGATGTTTTTACCTGAAACGTCCTGCATTTCATCCAGCGAAAGTAATGCTTCGCTGTTAAATTTCTTAGAGGGAAAAATATCAGCTATCAGACCCAGCCTGTCAAGTGCTTTAGCACTTGTTTTCCCTACAGCCGCAATTTTTACATTATCAGGCCACTTTTTTCGAGCCCGAACGAGACTAATAGCCTTATTTACCGCATTAGGGCTTATAAAAATAGCGATATCAAATGTGTCCAGCCTGTCAATTTGCGAATAAAATAGCGTTGTATCGTCAATGTCCTCTATTTGAAGCACAGGAAACCGAATTGCTGTGCCACCAAGGCTTTCGATGCTTTGACATAAGTCATCAGCTTGGTGTTCAGGCCGAGTAATCAAAACCCCAACGCCTTTTAGCGGTTTACTGGTTGTCATACACTTCTTTTAATATTTCCTTAGCGCCTCGAGAAAGCAGGTCGTCGGCGAGAACTGTGCCTAGTTCTTCTGCATCTTCTGGTTTGCCGCTAATGTCACCACGAATGATTTCGGTTCCATCGGGGCGTCCGACTAAGCCGCGCAATACAATGACGCCGTGGCCTAACTCTGAATATCCGCCGATTGGAACCTGACACCCACCCTCAAGACGGGCGTTCATTGCGCGTTCTGCACGTACGCGAATTGCGGTATCGTTATGATTGAGTGGTGCAATCAGATCATTGATTCGTTTGTCGTCGATCCGACATTCAATGCCTACCGCACCCTGACCGCATGCAGGTAAGCTGACGAGCGGGTCAATTTCATGTTTGATGCGGTCGTGAAATTCCAAGCGCTTTAGGCCAGCAGCTGCCAGAATTATCGCGTCATATTGGCCATCATCTAGCTTTTTAAGGCGAGTATTAACGTTTCCGCGCAGGCTTAAAATTTCAAGGTCAGGACGATTAGCGCGTAACTGACATTCACGGCGAAGGCTGGAGGTGCCTACACGGGCGCCCTGAGGTAGTTCATCCAGTGAGTTATAAGTGTTTGAGACGAACGCATCGCGTGGGTCTTCTCGTTCACAGATAACAGCAAGGTGAAGGCCCTCAGGGAATTCAACGGGAACATCTTTCATAGAATGGACGGCGAGGTCAGCGTCACCTTGCAGCATGCCGACTTCTAGTTCTTTTACAAACAGGCCTTTACCGCCGATTTTAGCTAAAGGTGTGTCGAGGATTTTGTCTCCCTGAGTGACCATTTTTACTAGTTCAACCTGGAGATCAGGGTTACGTTTAAGGAGTTCGGCTTTAACAAACTCGGCTTGCCAAAGGGCAAGGGGGCTTTTTCGTGTTGCAATTCTGACAATGTTGTCTGACATGATAATCTCTACTAATTTCTGTGGGTTACGTATAATGCGCGCATTGTTTGTTTTTTTGTCGATTCTCTGAACTTTTGTTGTATTTTTCCGCACCTTGTGTGCGTAAAATGCACGCCTATATTAGTGTATAACGCAGAATAAAATGCGCGAATAGACAAATATAGCAAATATGCGCCGGTCTGTGTAACGGCGAAACATATTTCCCATAAAAAATACGCTACACTTAGGTTAATTTTTAATGAATCTACAAACAGGTTATTGTTTTGTAGTGTTTTAATGAAGTAGGTATGGTTTTTAAATGACAGAAAATAAAGCAGTAGTTAAACCTTGGGGTGGTCGTTTTACAGAGCCAACAGATGTCTTTGTCGAGGCTTTTACCGCGTCAGTTGAGTTTGACCAAAGAATGTACAAGCAAGATATCAAAGGCTCGATAGCTCACGCGGCAATGTTATATAAGGTCGGCGTTCTAAGCAGAGAAGAGTGTGATGAGATTGCGTCGGGTCTTCATGAGATTGAGCTAGAGATAGATTCAGGTAAGTTTGAATGGTCTGTTGCACTTGAAGACCTTCATATGAATATCGAGGCTCGCCTTACTCAAAAAATCGGTGATGCAGGCAAAAAATTACATACCGGCCGCTCAAGAAATGACCAGGTTGCCACCGATATGCGTCTTTACCTGCGGGACGAGATTGATGAAATAAATGTTCATCTTAGAAGGCTGCAAGCGACGTTAATTGATCTCGCTGAGCGTGAAGTGGATACAGTTTTGCCAGGTTTTACACATTTGCAGGTGGCTCAACCGGTGAGTTTTGGCCATCACATGCTGGCCTGGTTTGAAAGTCTTGAGCGGGATGCGCAGCGTCTGGCTGATTGCCGTAAACGTGTCAACATTATGCCTTTGGGCGCAGCTGCGCTAGCCGGCACAACGTATCCGATTGATCGACACTACACCGCTAGTTTACTTGGTTTTGAATGCCCTGCTGAAAACTCACTTGATGCGGTTAGTGATCGTGACTTTGTTATTGAGTTTTGTTTTGCTGCCACTTTGACAATGACCCATCTTTCCCGGTTTTCTGAAGAGCTTGTATTGTGGGTCTCACAGCAGTTTGACTTCATTGAAATGGGCGATAGTTTTTGTACCGGCTCCTCAATTATGCCGCAAAAGAAAAACCCAGATGTACCTGAATTAATTCGCGGAAAATCTGGCCGCACCAATGGTAATTTGGTTTGTATGTTGACACTGATGAAATCGCAGCCACTAGCTTACAATAAAGATAATCAGGAAGATAAAGAACCCTTGTTTGACAGTGTCGATACCTTGAAAGCATCGTTGCGTGTTTTTGCTGACATGATGCAAACAGTGAAAGTAAAACGCGAAAATATGCGTGCGGCGACTTTAAAAGGATTTTCAACGGCAACCGATCTGGCTGATTATCTGGTTAAGCAAGGGGTTCCTTTTAGAGATGCGCACGAAATTGTGGGCAAAGCTGTTCGCTATGGAATTGATAATAAAAAAGACTTAGCGGAAATGTCATTGGCAGAGTTGAAAGTATTTTCAGATAAAATTGAAGATGATATTTATAAGGTGTTAACCCCGGAAGGATCTAGTGCAGCAAGGGATCATTTTGGTGGAACTGCGCTTAATCAGGTCAGGCAAGCGATTGTTCGGGCAAGAGATAGAATATTAGAAGTAGCAGAGTAAATTTCAATTGCTCCAACAGCACTTTCAGCAGCACTATAGTGCTGTTGGGAGTGCTGCTGGAATAATTTTTAGAGTAGATTGGCGGCAAATAAATTAGGCGGTTGTTTCTTCACTAAAACTGCTTAAATTATTTTTTGCTTTTCTTAAAAGCAAGCTAGTGTCATCTCCTTTTTCCCATTCCGCGATACCAAATTTGACGTTCACAGAAATCGTAATCTCTGGAGTCTCTGGCAGGCTAAGTTTGCCAAGGCGAGTGTTTATTTTTTCAACCAGAATATTAGCGTCACTTAGCCGTGTCTCGGGTAATATTAACGTAAACTCGTTATCAGCCGTTCGGCCAACTAGATCTACCCATCGCATTTGATCCCTGAGGTAAAAACTAACAGCTGTTAATGCTTGGTCAATGGCTGGTTTTTGTTCGTTGCTGTGAACGTCAAAGCCGTCAACTTGCATGACGATTAATGTAAGTGGATTGTTATAACGCCGACTTCTAGAGACCTGAGGTTCCAGTGATTGTAATAAAGAACGCTTGTTCAGAAGGCCGGTAAGTGTGTCGGCAGTGCTGTTGTTGTCTAGCTGATCCTGAAGGCTACGAACATCAGCCTTTAGTTTCATGATTTCGGTGACATCGACGTAATATCGAATATTGTTTGAGACAGCATCCGTATCAGGTGGTGTATCTAGGCTAATTAGCCATCTGTTTTGTCTGGATACCATATTCGAAACTTTCCACAAATCAGGGTGGTCGGCAAAGCTGTCCAGGTATTGCGAGGAAAGCTCTGCGGAGCTGAGGCCGATAAGTTGGTCGGCAGGCATGGCGAGAAACTCACTCATCACCTGATTGAGCCATTGAATTTTGTCATTGTCGTCATATAAAACAACACCGACAGGAGACATGTTTAAAGCGTGCGCTGTGATTTTTTGATCTAACATGTTGGGATCTCTGATTAAATTGATGCTCAATTTCTTACCCCAGATATCATCTGAATTATCCTTGTCAAAAGTCTAACAAAGTTTCTCGTTATCTGGCGAAGTTATTTTACTCACTATTCTTTATACATTAATGGTGCCAAAAAACAGGGCGCTATAACCGTGCCATTGGAAGCATCTGGTCCGTGAAACCAAAAAATAGCGTCATAAATGTGACGAAAATAAGACCCAATTAGGAAAAAAGAGACAGAAAATAAGATTTTGCTACATAGTACGGATTTTGCAACTAATGCGTTGTAACTTTAAATTTGACCTTTTTATGCCCAACGATAAATTATCCATTAAACATATAAGAAAGCGCTTTTGCCTGCTGAACCAGTCACGTCTTGATAGAACCGAAGAGCTTATGGCGTCGCGTCACAAAGGGTTGGTTAATGTCATACCTCTTTTATTTCACATTAATCACAGTGCTTTGATTGGTTATGTGGATGAAAGCACGCCATCAGGCGTAAGTTCTTATGCGCCTGATGATAAATCAATACTACAAGCTAAGCGGCAATGGCGAGGGTTTGAGTTTAAGCGGCAAGCTCAATGGTCGATTGATATTGAATCGATCTTTTTAATGGGAAGTTGCGGCACTGTCGCTTTTAATAGAAAAAGTGATTTTGATATATGGTTGTGTTATCGGTCGGGTCTGGAACGAACGTTGTTGAAGCGCTTACAAAAAAAAGCCCGCTTGATTGAAAAATGGTTTGATTCGATTGATCTTGAAGTGCATTTTTTTTTGATGAATGCTGAAGGCTTTAAAAACGGAAAGGTGTCAGAGCTATCCAGTGAAAGTAGCGGTACTGCGCAGCACCATATTTTGTTGGATGAGTTCTATCGAACTAGTATTTGGCTGGCAGGTAAAACACCATTCTGGTGGTATGTGGAGCCATCAAAAGAAAGAATTTATGAAAAGCAGCGGTTAAGTTATGAAAAGGCTGGTTTGCTTTCCCCTAATGAATATGTCGATTTTGGTGGGCTTCCGGAAATTCCCAGCGGGGAATTTTTTGGAGCAGCGGTCTGGCAAATTTACAAGGGAATTGATTCACCCTATAAGTCGGTTTTGAAAATATCGCTAATGGAAGCTTACGCAAGTAGCTACCCCAAAAGCAATCCTTTATCTGCGAGCTTTAAGCAAAAAGTTTATGACGACCAGCTAGAGCCTGAAGCTTTAGATCCGTATTTGTTGATGCTGGAAAGAATTGAAGCCTACCTGAAAGGGAAAAATAAAAGTAGTCGATTGGAAGTTGTTCGCAGAAGTTTTTATTTAAAATTAAATATCTCATTAAGTAACCCTAGGGAGGCGGATAATTGGAGAAAGAAAAGGATTCAATCATTGGTTGATTCATGGGGGTGGTCGAATGAGCAGATATTACATCTCGACCAGAAATCCAGGTGGACGCTAGAAGATGTAGTTGAAGAACGAAAGTTATTAGTGATGAATTTAACGGGAAGCTATTCGTTTCTTTCCAGTTTTGCGCGAGAAAATGCAAAAAAACGATTAATTAATCAAAAAGATCTGAGTATTTTAGGCAGGAAACTATATGCAGTGTTTGATCGCAAGCCCGGAAAGATCGAAATATTTAACCGTGGCATTGTGGATGACCTTACTGAGCTGAGTGTCACAATTATGTTGCTTCACGGTAAGGATAAACGTGATCACTGGAGACTGTATCGAGGCAAGGTTGTTGGTGATCAGTTTAAAGATGCATCGCCATTAAAGCATACGTTTAGCTTGGTTGAGCTTATAGTTTGGGCTCACTTTAATCAGCTTTTTTCTAGTTCTACGCAAAAGCTACTGTATGCACCTGGTAGTGATGTAGGTAATTCAGAT
>JAOTSL010000204.1 GCA_029864945.1 Gammaproteobacteria bacterium | reverse complement strand
AAGACCTGTATGAATGCGTAGAAGAAGGTGACGAACCTGAGCCGCTAGACGTGATTCCCTGGAAGCTAAGCGAACTTGATTTACTACTACAGGAGCAAGAATGTACTGAAGCAAGAAGCATTGCTGCCTTGTTTATAACGCGTGAAAGACTTGCCTCTCAACGTTAGCAAAACCACATTGATTACAATCTAGCGCTGATAAGTGTTGTATTATTTCGCCATTCCACTATAGTTTAGTAATGAGTATCGCCACAAAAGATTTGTTACCTGCTGTTATAAAAACATCTGAAGAAGCCTCGGATATAATTCTGGGATTCTATAATTCGGACTTTAGTGTCGAAGAAAAAGACGATCAAACCCCCTTAACATCAGCAGACACCGCCGCACACCATTGTATTGTTAACGCACTGTTAGAACTTACGCCAGGCATCCCTGTTTTGTCTGAAGAAGATTCTAAAATTCCGTTTGACGAGCGTAAAACTTGGTCAACTTACTGGCTGGTTGACCCGCTTGATGGCACACGTGAATTTATTAAAAAAAATGGTGAATTCACCGTTAACATTGCACTCATTTCAGATCACAACCCCATCCTCGGCGTAATTTTTGTTCCGGTAACCGGGGATTGTTATTACGCCACAAAGGGTAATGGCGCATATAAAATAACTGAATCTGAAACAACAAAACTATCTGTAAAAAATACAACTCGCGATTCTATCGTCGTTGCAGGTAGCCGTTCTTATAGAGACTCTTCGCTGGATAATTTTTTAAGCAATATTGGCAGTTACGAACTTATTAGTATGGGAAGCTCACTAAAAAGCTGCCTTGTTGCTGAAGGCAAAGTTGATATCTACCCCAGACTAGGACCAACATCCGAATGGGACACAGCCGCTGCACAGTGCATAGTTGAAGAGGCGGGGGGATTTATTACAGACACATCGCTTAAACCACTACGCTACAATACGAAAGATATATTGTTAAACCCTCACTTTCTGGCTTTTGCCGATGACAGTATTGACTGGCTTGATCTTCTGTAATCGAGTCGAGTACAACTTCATCTAACTTAGTTATTTCTACCTTACTACCTTCTAATTCAGTGCTTTCTAATTCAGAATTTTCTAATTCCAAGCCATTCCATGTAAAAAAAGATGATTTTTGTTTTACATTACCTTAATAAAAATAACGAGCATCAAATTAATAAAGGAATATTTTATTCTTTTTTAACTGGCGCAATAACTACCTGATTCCGTCCATTTTGTTTAGCCTCGTATAGCGCTTTATCTGCTCGTTCAAAAACAGATACAGGTATATCATCACCATTAAATTCTGCTACGCCTGCCGAAATAGTTATCGTCACAGGTGCTCCTTTAAAATGAAAACCGGAGCGCTCAACAGTTTCACGTAATTTATCTGCAACAATTTTTGCTGCATCACCCGCTGCACCCGGCATAATTAATACAAATTCTTCACCACCATATCGTGCAAGATAATCCGTTTCGCGCACCTTACTTGCCAACAATGTCGCAATTGTTTTTAATGCCTTGTCACCGGCGGCGTGACCATAATCATCATTTATCCGTTTAAAGTGATCGATATCCCAAACTACTAACGATAATGGGTTGTCGAAACGTTTCCAGCGCGCATACTCCTGCGCTAGATGCTGATCGTAACCCAAACGATTGGCAATCCCAGTGAGAGTATCTATTTGGGCCTGCATTCGCTCTTTTTGTACGCGTGCTTTTAGTCTTTTACTTTCCTGCTCCAGCTCGGATAAACGCCCAAGTAATTTTCTCACGTCTTCATCTGCGTGTGCGTGATGATCAACTTCAGATTTTTTATATCCATCGATGTGCTTTTCGATCGCAGCTAGTCCACTTTGTATTTGTTGTTTTAGTGCATTAATATCGACCTCCTTATTTGCACTACTGAACAAGTTTTGCATTTCCTGCTTCACAGCATCACCCAGAGCCTGACTATTCATATGCGTTCGCTCAAAATGATTTTGTGAACCTTGAATATATTCATCTAGCTCTTTCAGGCGACCAGTTACCTGCTTAAGAAAAACTTCTATGTCGATACGCTCATGATTTATTTTTAATTGGACATAAGAAGCCATGTCAGACACTTCTGTAAGCATGCCTGCCCACTTATTCATTGTGACACCCTGTTGCAATTGTTTTTTCAAAGCCCCTAGGCGATCACTCAAATCTTTGGGAAGACTAATTTTCTCAAGTAATTGATATAGAATTTCAGATATTAATAACGCACAAAATTGTGACGGGTCTTTAGTTTCTGGTGTGTGAGTTGATTGAGTTGCTTGAGTTGCTTGGGTTGTTTCAGTCCAAAGAGTCACTACTTGCTCAATTACTCGACTAAGATCGCCTGCTGAACCAATATTGCTAACTTCTTTTTTTATCTCTAGCAACCCTCTGGTTTGGGTTTCTGATGTAGCGCCTTCAAGCGCTTCGATCAAAACAAGAAGCTCAGCACCGTGTTTTTCTGCATTCGTTTTTTCTTCGCTCTGATCATCACTAAGTGGCAAGCGTTTTATTTTTGATGCTTTATCGACTAGATTTACTACAGAGCTTTTTAGCCCCGCAATATCATCTTTATTCTGAAAAGATAATTCCAGATTTTTCAGCTCATCACTTAACCTGTGCTCATGCTCATGATCCTGCGCCTCAACCAGCCTGTTCAGGTTTTCACAAAAAAAAGACCGCAAGTCCTCAAGCTGCCTATTCTTCGCCTCAAGCTCTACCTCAGCCTCTTCTAGGCTTCGTCGCCAACGATCTATTTCATTCTTTTCAGTCATTCGCAGCCCGGTTAAATTAGGTGAAAAATATAAAATAGCAATATATCTGCCAGAATAAAAATAGAAACCTTCTTGGGTAAGCTCCTACGCTAAAACATCATCGCCTGAAGCTTCACGCAACTAGGCGTATCGCTTCAGGAATAATAATATCCATGCTTATCGGCAAATGATCAGAGCAAGCAACATCAACTACGCTAACATTTTCAACAATAAGCGATGGCGTGACTAAAATATGATCCAGTTTTTTAGTTGGGTTCCAACTGGGAAAAGTGTTTAAATCACTGGCGGGGGCGAGCAAACCCACATTATTTAATAACACCTGAAATTCTTCACTTTCTGGCTGGCAATTCATATCCCCCATTACTACCACATGCTCATATTCTTGCACCAGTTTGCTGACGTAATCCAATTGAGCCAGGCGCGCCTTACGGCCCAATGCAAGATGCAGCAATACAACAATCATCGGGTTCGATTCCTCACCAAACCGTACAACCATTGCGCCGCGCCCCGGAACTCGCCCGGGTAGTTTGTGATCGACAATGTCCAGAGGGTCAAATTTCGACAACAAACCATTACTATGCTGTGCAATTTTACCTAACCGTCGATTTGTTTGGTGCGACCAATAAGGAAACTGGGCTTTTATCGCCAGATATTCGGTTTGATTAGTAAACTTACTTCGCCGACTACCGGCATCCACTTCCTGCAAACCAACGATATCGTAATCGGCAACAATAGCGGCAATTTGGTTCAGGTTATGATATTGTTTACGGTGAGGGTATAAATGCTTCCAGCTTTGAGTGACATAATGGTGTGGCCGTGTACTGGCAATTCCCACCTGGATATTATAACTTAACAGCTTAATTCTTGATTTGCTTGGTATTAATTTACTATTTATTTCCGCAGACATATACGCCTCAGGGGTACGACCTATTTGAGTATCCAATTAAATAGGCTTGCCCAACACGGCAACTCAAAGTAATTCAAATTGAATGTCTATGAGTTTTAAATTGGACAAACCATTTCGCCCAATTGTTCGGTCAATTTAAGGTTTTCACTGTAATCAACCGGACAATCAATGATACACACTGTATCGTCAGCTATCGCTTGTTTTAAAGTCGGTAATAAATCTTCTGTTTTTTCTACGCGATATCCCTTTGCGCCAAAAGCTTCTGCGTATTTTACAAAATCCGGGTTATTGAACGCTATGTTCGACGGCCGACCAAACTTATTCATTTGCTTCCATTCGATCAACCCATAAGCATTATCATTCCAAACAAGAATAATAATCGCTAGCTTCAAACGCACTGCTGTTTCAATTTCCTGAGAATTCATTAAAAATCCTGCATCTCCGGTTACCGCTACAACTACCTGATCCGGATTTACCAGTTTTGCAGCAATTGCGCCAGGCACGGCAATACCCATGCTAGCAAAGCCATTGGATATTATGCAGGTATTTGGTTTGTCGCAACGAAACATGCGAGCCATCCACATTTTATGCGCACCAACATCGGTGACCACAATGTCATCACTTTCAAGTACCGTCCTTAAATCCCAGATTATTTTCTGCGGTTTTACAGGAAACTTTGTATCTTTACTGTGAGCTTTCATCTCAGAAATCAGTGCATCCCTGAGTGGTCGCATCATATGACCTTTGTGAGGTGTTGCAAGATCAGCAATTCTTTCAAGTGACAGCCTTACATCTCCAACTACCCCGCAACTAACCGGATAGTAAGCATCCACTTCAGATGAGACGGTATCAATATGTATAATCTGATTTTCCCGATGAGGGTTCCAAAGCTTCGGATGATACTCAACAAGATCATATCCAACACAAATAATGACATCGGCTTTTGTAAAGCCAACGTTCGCGTAATCTTTTGATTGCAGACCCACACTACCCAGCGCCAAGGGGTGACGAAAAGACATCACTCCTTTGGCCATAAAGGTATTGGCTACAGGGATATTCAGCTTTTCTGCAAACTTAACCAGTTCTTCACAAGCCTTCCCACGAATCACACCATTTCCCACAAGAATGATCGGCATTTTTGCCAGAGATATTAAATCTGACGCATGTACAACACGATCCTGAGATGGCTCGGGTAATTGCGCATTTTTTATCGGCAAAGGCGAAGCCTCCACTTCCATGCCTGCAATATTTTCAGGAAACTCAATAAACGTTGCACCAGTTTTTTCAGTTAACGCCAGCTTGAATGCCTTTCTCACCACCTCATTGATGACATTTTCGCTCAAAATACGTGCAGAATACTTGGTAATGTGATGAAACATTTCTTCCAGCTTTAAAACCTGGTGAGACTCTTTGTGTAATCGCTCGGTATCAGCTTGCCCGACAATGGCCACAAGCGGAGCGTGGTCCATGTTTGCATCAGCGACTCCGGTAATTAAATTGGTAGCGCCTGGACCAAGAGTTGCGAGACAAACTCCCGGCTTACCCGTTAGCCGTCCATACACATCGGCCATGAATGCAGCACCCTGCTCATGCCTTACCGTGATGAATATAATAGATGAATCGAGTAAAGCATCCATTACATCAAGATTTTCTTCTCCCGGAATGCCAAATATATATTTTACGCCTTCATTTTCAAGGCATCTCACGAACAGTTCTGCTGCTTTCATAATTTATTCACTATCAATAATTTGGTTAGATAAGTTAATGTATACGCTAATACGGAATAATCTTCATTATTTTTACGCATAAAAAAGTTTATCGTTACTGATAAAGTAAAACAATTAGAAATTCACTAGGAAATTTGCTTAAGTAGCAGCTCGGTTAAGAGGAAGGAGATTGTTTATGCATATCCAAAGCCTGCCAGCCGTCGACTCACAATTCAAAAACAAGTCAGGCGATGTTTTTGTTGTAATTGGACGAGGCACCCGAGGTATCGTAATAGAGTATATTGACGGAAGAGTTGAGCTTGTTTCTGCTTCAAAATGGGGAAACATGACTTCAGCAAATTTTAGAACCGATCATTAGTACAGCATCACTTCAAACGACAATAGTCCCACTCTGTGGATAACGCGCCATCTAGGCACCTTCACCTCAAAGGCTACTGTTAATCTAGCAACCACTGGCACCACCCGTATTCTAGCAATTAGAATACGGGTGGTGCTCTAGTTCCGCCTTAATCTAATTCACTTTAATTATTCATTTTGTTCGATCAGTGATTATATTTAATCACACTA
>JAOTSL010000203.1 GCA_029864945.1 Gammaproteobacteria bacterium | reverse complement strand
TGAACGTATTCGCCATTCATTTTTTTGAATAGAATGATTATTCATCTCAAATGAATGAACATATGCTCTTAAATAATTTCACCTCGCTGCGACCGCCATGGATGGTGGTAGTGTCGGTTTTGCAGGAGCAATAAACCGGTTGGTTTCCATTCTCGGGTAAATTCCTGAGAGACGTATTTAAAGGCCCAAAGGATTCTTTGGGTCAACCTCTTTCATGAAAAGTTCGCGTCGGTCGATGGCCGTAATCTGATACACCTTGCCTATCCAGTTGTTGAGTAAGGCTTCTGCAGTGTCATGCCAGGTATTGTCTAACATGCTCTCTATCAATTCCTCAGGCATTGCAGGAAGGGCTGTGTTTTCGTCTTTGGAGGACTGCACGCATCCTTTATATTCATTTAAAATTGCTTTCGCTTTAATCTGAAAATAGTTTTTAGGAAGAGGCGGGTAATCAGGTCTCTCATCATTATAAAAACGTAATATTTCTCGTTTATATTCTTTTAGAAGACTAATCATGTCATATTCCGGGTGCCCCTGAAAAAAAACAATTCTGAATTTATCTTCGCTTACCGCTAGGTGAACGCCTGCTTGCTCACTTTCTACTAATACATGCAATCCTGACGCTTCAAATTGTTCTCTTGGGATTTCGTTAAAACGAGAGTGAGGCACATCGAAACGCGTATTAACACCATTTACTAAGGGGTGCGTTCTGTCTACGATCCTATGTTGAAATACGCCCCAACGTTTATTAATAAGCGGCAGGCGTTTTTTGTTGTATCGAAATTGCATAACAGCATGTGTTGCTAGGCAGGAGCATAACGTGGACGATACGTTTTCATAGGCCCAGTCAACAACATCAATAAGTGGTTTCCAAAAAGGTTCAAGAGATAAGTCGGGCTGGGTGACATTTGCACCGGTGATGATAAGCGCATCAAGTCCATTATTTTTGATTTCATCAAAGGATTCGTAGTATTTATCAATGTGCTGTTGCGTTTTTTCACTTCGCTCTATTTCAGGAAGGGTAAACGGGTGTACATAAAATTGCGCAATCTGATTACTTTCGCCAATGAGGCGGAAGAATTGGCGTTCTGTTGCGGTAATGGCAGCGTCGGGCATCATGTTCAAAAGCCCAATATGTAATTCTCGAATATCCTGATGACGCGCTGTGTCGTCAGACAAAATTGTTTCGCCTTCGTTCTTTAGGCGGGTAAATGTTGGTAGTGATGAATTAGCAATAAGTGGCATTAAAATTCTCTTGAATTCTTTCGAACTCTCTAAAAATGTACAGAGTAAACGGCTGGTTTATGCTTGGCGTGCAATGGCTTTTTTAATCATTTTTAAAAAGCTATTTTCATCTGTGACCTGGCTTACTTCTTCTGTTGTAACGGTGTAACCGTACTTACTGGCGATAGCCTCATATCGAGGAATACGAGAATAAAATAGACGCGGAAATATCCAGCGTACAAATTCATCTGGTTCAATAAGCGCGACATAATCAATTTTATTTTCTGTCATGTAAATGCCAAGTTGCTCAAGTAAAAAACTCTCTCGATAATAAAGTGGTTTTGGGTCGTTTTTCGCGCGTGCAATCAGTGCCTCTTCATCTTCTTTACTGGCTTTGATGTAGAGAATAAGTGTGTGTTCATCAAGAATCTGTGAAATAGCTTCATCATCCAGCTCACACAAGCTCCCGCCCGCGTCATTGATAAAGTGTTTGTAGCCGTATATTCCGTGCGATTTTATGATGAAATCAGGTACATCTTTCATCGCCGCAATCTCAGCCTGACGATGTAATTCCTGGCGATGTTTAAACTCGTCTAGTGGAAGACCGTCGAGTTCTGGGTTGCCAAGTTTTCCTAAAAAGGTGGATACTGGCGTTAGGTTGTAAATTGAAATGTTGTTACGAATGTAAATAGAGTCCGAGCGCAACAAGTCTCGAAGGAAAGGCACCTGCATGGCTTGTCGTTTTATATTATCGAGAATGGGCTCATCAAGGTATCGAGTACCAATACGGTAATCACCTGAAAAATGAAACCAGTCTCCGTTCATCAAAATGTTAGAAAGCCGAGTTTTCCCCACGCCCGACATCCCCAGTAATGTGATGCTTTTGTTTTGCCAGTTGCTGAACTCTTCGACACTCAGTTTCACGACCTACTCCGGTGTATTTTTAATCAAAATGAGTTGAATTATACTATAAATATGAGCTTTACATAAATCATAAGTTGATGTTTGAGTAATTGACGCTAAGCTGAGGAGACGGTATTAAAATAAACTGATATAACTGATCAGTTTATTTGATTTAGATTGAAAAACAGGGTTGTACGATAGTGGAAACTAATGAAAAGGAGATTTAAATGGCAATGTATGGCAAAGGATCACCACATATAGAAGAGCTGAAGTCCGGTGACACGGTCTATATATGTCGTTGTGGAAAAACGGGAAATGCACCTTATTGTGACGGTTCACATTCAGGTACAAATTTTACGCCTTTGGTACATACCGCAGATAAAGACGGTGCAGTTTATATTTGCGGTTGTGGCAAAACAGGAAATACTCCTTTTTGTGATGGTAGTCATTCAAAATAGATTTTTAAAATTTATAGGTTTTAATCATGGAGATCAAAAAATGAAACAGTTGTTACTAGTAATTGGCTTAAGTGCAGCATTAGTCGGCACAGCTAACGCAGCATCGTATAAGATCGACCCAACTCATACATATCCTAATTTTACGGTTAATCATCTCGGTTTCTCTAAAATGCATGGCCAATTTGGTAAAACAAAAGGTAGCCTTGAAATGGATCTGGCTGCGGGAACGGGTTCAGTTAATATTACAATTGACGCGGCTTCTATCTACACCGGCTTCAAAAAACGTGATGACCATTTGAGATCCCCTGACTTTTTTAATGTTGTTGAATTTCCTGATATTACCTTTAAATCAACCAGTGCTAAGTTGAATGGTAAAAGCGGTACAGTAAAAGGTGATTTGACAATAATGGGTGTGACTAAAAATGTGACGCTTGATGTGACCGGTATCCACTGTGGCAAGCATCCTTTTAATCCAAAATTGGCAGAAGTATGTGGCTTTAACGCGACTACTTCGGTTATGCGATCAGACTTTGGAATGAAATACGGTCTTCCTGCAATAGGCGAAAAGATTTCAATTGAATTGGAAGTTGAAGCAACTCGATAAAATATTTTAAAAAAGTGTGCTGTAAAAGTTCAGCACACTTTTTTCTAATTTATTAGTGTATTATTTTGGGCCAGTATTTTTCTAATTTAAAGTCTGGGCTGTGTTTTTGAACATGGCATTGTGAGCACATTTTTTCTTTAGGCCAGTCTTTGTTTGAAACTGGTATTTTACCGTCGGACTCCGCGTGTGCTCTTGCTGCACCATGACAATTTTCGCATTGGACGTGCATCAGGTTTTCAGTAATTGCTGGGTCAATGAATCCCCCTTTTTGTTCAAATCCAACGGTATGACATCCGATGCAGTCGGGATCAAATGCTTTGTTCACATCTTGTAGTGAATAGAATGCTTCTGCGTGGCGGGTATTCGACCATATTTTATATTGTTTGGCGTGGCAGTTTTTGCAGCTTGCTTCGCCAGCAAAAACACTAGTGCCAGACTCAAGTACTTTGCGAATAGCCACTCGTTTTTCGTAGTCTTCTTTTACTTTGGTATTGTATTGCTCATACCAATCGGCCATTCTTGGTGCGTCACCGGTTTCCTCTGGCAGGGGGATTACTTTATGCTTCCATGTCGTCATTTCCCCTTGATTAGTAACCGTTAAGTTCAGCTTACCTATTCTCATACCTCGTGAGCCCGGTTGAAGGACAAGCATGTTATTTACTTGTTGGGGGTCACCGTATTGTTCGTACTTTGCTTTAATGATGAGAATATCCACGTCATCAAGCGGCAGTGTTTTTTGTGCTTGTTTTAGTGATAAGGTTGAAGAAAGTATGGTTAACTGTTTGCTAGATTTGGCTTTTTTTAAGGCCGTTGCAAGTTTGTCTGTTGCGCTGTATGCAATATCAGATTTCATCTCTTTTTGTGGGGACTTGGCGGGGTCAAGCCAGCTAAAGAATGCGATTTTTGCGTGATTATTATTAATCAGGCTTTTGCCAAAAAACTCACCACCTGTGTTGTTGCTTAAGATAAAGGGTAATGATGAATCTATAAGAAATTTTGAACCAAAGGCCAAGTCCCTCCATTGTACGCCGATGGCGTCATAGTTAATTTCTTTGAAACCTTTTAGTAAATATTCGCTTTTTAATCGATCTTGCGGCATGTCACTAACGAGTACACCACCGGCAGAGATAAGGTAAAGATTTGGGTCTTCTTTTCGTAATTGATCAATCGCATTTACTCTGCGTTTTATGCCACCCTTGTTACCGCCTTCGCTACAACCGCAAGGTTCAAGTTCACCATCTATATTGCCGGTGTATACCAGTGTAATGTCATGGCTACCGGTATGTGCGTGGCTATTTGTGACAAAAATAAAACCAATGAAAAAAAGTGATAAAAGTTTGAAACTAAAATTTTGCATGTGATTGCCTTAATTGCCGGGTCGAATGATTTTGTTGTTTATTCCATTTAGAATTTCGCATGGTTTTTTTAAGTTGCCAACATTTCCTGGCAGTATGTAATCTATGTCGCGAGAAAATTGTTTGTAAACTTGAATTGTTGTTTTTGCTGCTGGCCTATTTGTTATATTTGCACTGGTTGAGACAATGGCACCGCCAAATTTGTTGCATAAGTTTTTTACGATAGGGTGACTACTGACTCGCACCGCTTGCAAAGGATGAGCGCCACGTAAAAACGGAGTGGAGAGGGCACCTGCTGGCAGCAGCCATGTTGTAGGGCCGGGCCAGGTTGCCGTTACTTTATTCAGTAAATCATTATCCAGTGATGATATATAGGGTTTGAGTTGGTCTATCTCTGATGCGATCAGTATTAAGCCTTTGTGGGCGGGCCGTTTTTTGATAGCTAGCAGCTGGATAATTGCTCGTTCGTTTTGCGGGTCGCAGCCTAATCCATAGACGGATTCAGTAGGGTAGGCGATAACGCCACCTAGGTGTAAAACCTCGGCAGCGATATTTATCTGGAGCTTATTCAAGAAAAATACTCAGGTGATAGCACTGATAGCACTGATAGCACTAATAACACCGGCAGTTATGAGAATTGTTTTTGCAATTCGTTATCTTTCTCTTCAATAATTTTTGCGTTTTCTGCGCGCTCATCAATCAAACGTTGCGCAAGGTCTGTATCGGATATAGACAGCATTTGTGCTGCGAGATAACCCGCATTTTTAGCGCCGGCTTTGCCAATGGCAACACAGGCTACTGGAATTCCACCGGGCATTTGAACGGTAGATAGTAATGCATCCTGTCCGTTCAAAGGTCCGCCATCCATTGGTACGCCGATAACTGGCTTGGCAGTTAATCCAGCAACCGAGCCAGCAAGATGTGCTGCCAAACCTGCGGCACAAATGAAGATACTGCAGCCGCGAGCTTCAGCATCTGTTACATAAGCGTGGGTGCGAGCAGGTGTACGATGAGCGGATGAAATTTTCACTTCGAAACTAATGCCGAATTTTTTTAAAATTTCGATAGTACCTTGCATTGTAGGAAGATCGGAATCAGATCCCATGATAATTGCGACAAATGGTTTTGACATAATATGGTCCTATATAAATATTGTTAATATCGCGTCTAAACGCGAGGATTTTTATTCAAGTTCGGGGAGCACCGACCGACTTCGCAAAATGCAGCATATATTAATATGCGTATATCCCAAGGGCACTTCCTTTTGGACGTATTTGAGAAGCTGGTGCTACGCAGATACAGGATAAAAATAGCGTTCTCGGACAGTCTCCTAGATGAACGCTATTTGGTTTCCCTGGATATCGCTCGATGTCCGATATCCGTTCTGTAATAAACATTATCCCAGCTGATTTGTTTAACTAGCTCGTAAGCAGCTGCCTGTGCTTCAGTAACGGTATTACCCAACGCAGCAGCGCAAAGTACGCGGCCGCCATTGGTT
>JAOTSL010000202.1 GCA_029864945.1 Gammaproteobacteria bacterium | reverse complement strand
AAATCCTGATAGCTGGCAATATCACGGGTATTAGACGCGTTCGGTTTAATAATAAACCAGGCAATCGCTCGTGAGTCCCCTCCTACACTGCTAATAATAGGTTCACCGGCATCTTCAGGATAAAAAGGAACTCTATTAAGCCTATTTAAGACTTCAAGCAAGGCCCTTTGCATATCCATTCCAACGATAAACGTAATCGATACTTTTGCCCGCCCTCTACTTGCCTCGGCAGTAATGTCTGTCATACCCGGCAAACCGCGAAAAACTTTTTCCTGAGGCTCAACTATTTCCGATTCTATTTCATCGGGTGCCGCTGACCGCCATTGGGTGGTAATTGTAATTTCCGGTGTTTCAACCTCCGGTGTCAATTGAACCGGTAGTCGAGATAAACTGATTGTTCCGAAAATAAGCGCAAGTAAAACTGCTACTAGAACACCAATGGGATTACCAATAGATAAACGCGTTAAATTCACGATGCTTTTTCACTTAGACTACCGATACTTGATGTAACGTCGGGTTTGGTGCTGGGTTTGGCGTTCGAATCAGTGTGAGATTTGGGTTTGTCATCGTTGGTAATTTTAACGGCTTGCCCCGCTCTTAATCGCTCGTTGCCCCGAGTTACTATTTTATCCCCGGGTTTAATATCACCAATAATTTCGATGTAATCACCGCCAGTGATGCCAGTACTGACATTGATTTTTTCAGATTTACTTTCTGCATTAACTCGGTATAAAGAGACTCCACTACGACGAAGCACCAGCGCATCACGCGGCACTGACAATACTTTTCTGGATCTCCCGATAGGCACATCAACACGCACCGTTTTGCCCGCCAACCATTGCCCTGCAGTCAAATCAATTCTAATTTCATACAAATGAGAATTACCATCACCAACACCGACTATCGCTCGCACCGTACCAGCAGAAGAACGCCCATCGGCTAAAACCCTAACCTTATGACCAACGTTTAAGTGCAGAATCGTTTCTTCACTAACTCGAGCTTCAATTTCCAGTCTATCGGGGTTTGAAAAAGTCACCAATGTCGAACCACTGTCAATCCACTCGCCTTCCTTCTTAATGCGTTTTACCACAATGCCATCAAATGGCGTACGCACTAGATATCGCGCGAGTGTTTCTTCGTCTACTTTCACCCGAGCTTTGGCAACATTTATTTCAGACATACCAACATCACGATCAAGTAAGACTTTATCCAGTGCATTCTTGGATGAAAAGTCGCCTCTAATTAATTCTTCAAGCCGTGTTAATTCTTTATTTAGATATTTTAAACGTGTGGTTTCTCGCGTAAGGGTCGCCTTGTTTTCACTCGCTTTAAGGCGGTACAAAGTATCATCCAGTTTCGCAACCGGCTCTCCCCATTTCAATTTAGAACCTACCCCAGCAACCCACACTAATTTACCACTTACCTCAGCTGGTAAATCCGATTGCTGGCGACTAACAATTGTACCCGGCACCTGTATCGTTGGAGAAAGAAATTGCTCTATCGCCTCAGTTACAACAACTGGCGAAGCACGGCCCCACCTTTTTTTTTCGGCAAGGACAGATGATGACCACAACATCATCAAAGCTAAACCCATAATAAAAAGGTTGGCAAATCCGCTTCTAAGCATAGTATTTACAGGGGAATTTTTTTTTGCGTAATAGGCCATTTAATGTACATGTCTCTTATTTTGTCCTGAGTGCATAATTACATCAAGACTATCGTTGTGAGTTATGATATTGATTATGCAAAATATTACCCGTAATGAAAACAATATAGAGTATTTAATGCCTGAATAGACAAAATTAAAACAGAGCGGTAGACAACTAATAGCAATTAATTAGTGACTGACCATAAACGAAGATATTTTTCCAAAATCAATCTACAGGATTCAAAAAGCGGACTAGGAGGCTGTCGGACTTGACCGTTTGAAGCGAAAACTCATGGGGCCGAATCAGAATTTCTTATCATGTGAGGCGAATAGTGGTTCTATTTAACGAACATGATAAGAAATTCTGATCGGTATCCATGAGTTTGCAGCCAAACAGTGTTAAGTCCGACAGTCTCCTAGTCCATGAATGGAAGCTAACCAAGCGTAAAGTAAAATGTTGCTCCTTTGCCTAACTCTGATTCAGCCCAAACTTTACCACCATGACGATTAATTATACGCTGCACCGTTGCCAACCCAATACCGGTTCCTTCAAATTCATCACCATGAAGACGCTGAAATGCGATAAACAGCTTATTAGCGTAAGCCATATCAAAACCGACACCGTTATCACGGACAAAATACGCCTGCTTTCCTTCTTTATCAATTACACCAAACTCAATTGTAGGATTTTCGGAAGCAGAAGAATACTTAATCGCGTTATCAAGTAAATTATCTAGTACGATACGAACTAAGTTATGATCCCCCTGGGCTTCTAGGTTTTTTTCTACTTTAATATTTAGATACCTATCTGGATACCGGTCTTGGAACTCCACCACTTTTTCGTCAAACAAATTAGAAATTGAAAATTGTTCATCACTAATTTTCTGCCGACTAACTTTTGATAAGGAAAGCAAGTCGTCAATTAACATACTCATTTTCTCTGCACCACGTTGAACTCGCTGAAGCATATCTTTACCTTCAGTATCAATTTGTTTTTGATAATCCTCATTTAATGCGTTAGCAAAACCACTAATAGAACGCAAAGGTGCACGGAGATCATGCGAAATAGAATAACTAAATGCTTCCAGCTCGCGTGTTATTGCCAACTGATGATCATAGGCAACATTAATTTGCTGAGCTTGCAACTTTAGTAGTTTTGTTTTTTCTGTCACTTTATTTTCAATCAGCACATTTTGCTCATTAAGCAACTGATGCCTTTCAAGATGCGCTCTTACAACAAAATAAATCAGGGCGGTAATCAATATACCTACGAATAATACAAGGCTTGAAATACGATAATCCACACGCATTAACGGATCAATTAATTGGAATTGAAGACGTATATCCTGACCTTCAAATACAATAGTTTCCGTTCGCTTTAAGGTCATAAAAAAATTATCGTTAAAAACACCTTTACTAAGGATCTGATGATCATTGAGTGAAATATGCGTGGCAATATTCTCATTTACAATTGCCGCAGCCAACAAATCCTCCAATTCGATTTTATACGCCAATACACCAATAACATCTTCCGTTTTTTCTGAACGAACATTACTCATGTAATCAAGAAAGGTAACCGATGAAAATAAATAATAATCATTTTTTCCTGTATTGCCATTCATATTTTCAGGCCAAACAATCTGCATTTTCTTTGTATTTAAGATAACATCATGCAGCACATTGCTAGCAGGTAGAAAAGTCATCAGGTCACGACCAAACCAAATAGAAGTATACGGATTAAACGGCTCAATAAATTCAACCGGGTAAACGGCATCAGATAACCCACTTTCGGCAAACTCTGGCGGTAAAAATGACCGAAACTTAAATCCAGTATAACCGGCTGACTGTAATTTTTTCTCTTCAGCAATAAGATGTGTTTTTCGGATTTTAGGAGCATATACAATTTTTTTAAGGTAAGGGATTTGTGACAAAAGTGCACGACCATTCACTAAAAAATCTTCATCTGAAACACCATCAGTAACCTGAAACAAAAAACTTAATTTATCGTCTGCGATAACAATATCCTGCAAACTCTCCCTTATATCCTCTGTCGCTTTAATAACCTGACCACCAAAATCCTCTTCAACACCATCAAACTCATATCGAAACACCATTCCAGTAATTAAAAAGCTAACACTCAAGCCTATACCTAAAATTATGAGTAATTGCTGCTTAATTCGCATACGTTAATCTCTTACCAATTTTTAGAAGCATGATTCAATATACGATTACTTAATGAAATATCCGTTTTACTTAATAAGCTCTTATTAATAAAGAAATGCCATGATTTGTTTATCGTAATAGGTATATCCTTCACTGATAAACCATTAAGCACAGCGACTGCAACTTCCCCTGCCCACAACCCTTGCTCCCGAGCATTCTTTGTCACACCTAACATTGCATAGGGCATCATCCACTGATAATTCGCAACGGACAATATTTTGCTTTTCTGATTCACGAATTGTGTAACTTCGGATATTTCCCAGTCATTAATACCCGCATTGTTAGCTAGAATTATAAAATCTGAAGTTTGCGCTTTTACAAACTCGTCCTTCCACTCCTTCATTGTAGAAACGTAAATAGGTATTATGTTTACACCTCGCCGACTATACTCCTGCTTGTAATGTAAAAAATCTGTGTGCTCAGTTAACGTATCGGATGACAAATATACGCCTTTTGTGACGATACCCACTGAACGCTGAATATTTTTTAAAAGAGGAACAATTGGGGCAACTTCAACCATACCGGTGGCATTTTCGTAAGGGTACCCGTATTCCTCAGCTGTCCAATTTAGCCCACAGAATATAAAAGGTAATTTTTTGTTTTTAAAATAGGGCTCAACTAGATAACGAGAAGCGTTATCATCGGTCACTATAACAACTTGCGGTTTAAATTCTTCGATTATTAATTTAGCTTTTAAAGCAGCGGCCTGTCCAAATTCAACAGAGTTATTACGCTTAGTATCCATATATACTTTTTTTAACTCACAAGCTCCTTTAAGCTTTTCTACAACCCCATTTTCTATTCCATCATTCCACTCATATCCTTTATGGTAGGACATTACCAGCAAACACTTTTTAGTTTCGCTAGCTTGCACTGACAAATTTAAAAAAAACGATAATAAAATACAAAGTCTAAACATTATTTGTACCGCTCTTAAAGCTCGGGCCCAACAATAGCTTCAACCTGATGATCATTCTACACCCATAACCTAAACCAACCCCTTCTCGAAACTTCTCATCGAACATATTAACTTGTTTCATAATAGTGGAATCTGGCATAAAATCAATGCCATGCGTAGCCTTCAATTAACCATAGAAACCAAATGACAGATAGCTCAATAAAAATTGCGAAATGGATGACCTGGATCGGCTGGTTAATTTTTCTTGCTTTATTGACTCTTTTTTTTAACAAACAAATTGAGAGCATACAAAATCCAAACCAGGACGTCACCAAAAATGCTACTCTCACTTCTTCCACACCAGTAAAATTACGTCGAAATCGAGATGGTCACTACGTAGCAAATGGACTAATCAACGGCGAGGAAGTTGTCTTTATCATTGACACTGGCGCCAGTGACGTCTCCATTCCAATCGCTATTGCAAAAAAATTAAATCTTGAAAAAGGAGCCCCTGTGCGATACCAAACTGCAAACGGCTCAGTAACTGGATATAGAACGACGCTTAATACAGTTCAACTCGGTAACATAGAATTACGAGATGTGCGCGGTGGAATAAACCCGGGCATGAAAAATAAACACGTTTTGCTTGGTATGACATTTTTAAAACAACTTGAATTTACCCAGCGAGGCAATGAGTTAACATTAAGGACTTATAATTAATGCGCTGGCAACCTCACGTCACTGTTGCTGCTGTCATAGAACAGGACAATCAATTTTTACTCGTTGAAGAAAATATAGATAACCAGCTAATGCTTAACCAGCCGGCAGGACACTGGGAAAACGGAGAGACGCTTATAGAAGCAGTCATTCGTGAAACATTAGAAGAAACAGCCTGGCATTTTGTTCCAGAGTTTTTAATTGGCATTTATCAATGGCAACACCCCACCCTACCTGAAGAAACCTACCTAAGATTTGCATTTACCGGATCGCTACTGAGTTTTGAGAAAAACAGGCAACTAGATAACCCCATTGTCAGGACTGTTTGGCAAGATTATGAGGAATTACTGCACAGCCGTGCCAGACATAGAAGTCCGCAATTACTGCTATGTGTGGATGATTACCTACAGGGAAAAAGATACCCGATTGAATGTTTAATTGAAGTGAAAAGCTGAGCACTTTAAGGATAATGCAGTTAAAACAAAAAAAGCGAGATATTTATCTCGCTTTTTTATAAAGGAAAACCTGGAAAACTTTTTTCTTTTTCTTTTTCTTCTTCTTCTTTCT
>JAOTSL010000201.1 GCA_029864945.1 Gammaproteobacteria bacterium | reverse complement strand
TATTATTCTAGAAGTGGGATTAGGTGGTCGGCTTGACGCAGTTAATCTGGTTGATGCCGATGTTGCTGTCATTAGTAATATTCAGTTAGATCATACTGATTGGCTGGGCGAAACACGGGAACAAATTGCAGTTGAAAAACTGGGCATTGCTCGCAAGGGAAAGCCCATAATAATTGCAGACGATGATTTACCTGAAAATGTTTTGCAAATATTAGCAGAAAGAGAAATACCTGCCTATTTGTTAGGTCAAAATTTTGGTTTTACGCGACAGTCTGATAGCTGGAATTGGTGGCTTGATAACATATCTGATGACGTACGCGAAGATAGGCCTGATGCAAAAGAAAGTAGCCGCCAACAAAAGCACAGTTTACCTTTGCCTGCATTGCGTGGGCCCCATCAATATAAAAATGCATCAGCAGCTTTGAGTGTTACCTCAATATTAAACGCGGAATTACCACTTAGTATGAATCATATTCGAGTGGGGCTAGGAAACGTTTCGTTACCTGGGCGTTTTCAGTTTGAAAGGGTGGACGATAAAACGGTCATTCTGGATGTGGCACATAACCCTCACGGGGTTCAGGCTTTTATCGAAAACTTGAAACAGTTGCCCGCGATTGGTGAAAATTACCTAGTGTTTGCCATGTTAAAAGATAAATCAATTGGCGAAGTGGTTTCTTTGCTCGATCCCGTCGTTGACCATTGGCTAGTTGCTGATATTGATAGCGATCGAGCAGTGTCGGTCGCTGATTTAGCAAATACCGTCAACGTTACAAAGAATAGCGCAAGTGAAGTTGGGCAATATCAGAGTGTGGCAGATGCCTGTAATGATGCGTTGAATAAAATGCAGCCGAATGATTATTTACTCGTGGTAGGATCCTTTTTGACGGTTGCTGATGCTCTGTTGTGTAATTTACAAAAAAACAATCTACAAACAAGTTAATTAAAACGATATCTGATTAATAAATGGAAAATATCTCTCTTACACAGCGCATAGTCGGGGCCATCGTTATCCTTTCTTTGGCGATTATTTTCATTCCAGCTTTATTGGAGACCGATAGGCTCGATCCTGGAAAAACGGGTAATTCACCTATTCCAGAAGTTCCGCGTGAGATTTCTACGATCATTTTTCAGTTAAATGAAAGTAATGGTAAATTTGAAGGCGAAGGCTTAACCGCTTCGGAGCAGCTTACCCAGGAAGTTACCAGGGAGATTGCCACCTCAGCAAACGAAATCGAAATAACGCCATCAGCTTCCCAGTCATCAAATAATAGCCAAGAGCATTCCAAGTCGCTAGCAGCAGAAGTAGTCGCAAGTCCTCAGTCTGTGATAGATGACGGTAAGCAGCACAGTTGGATGCTCCAATTAGCCAGTTTTAAAGATGAACAAAATGCTTTGAAACTACGTGATAAATTGCGAGAAAAACAATACGTTGCGCATGTCGACGAGCGAAAGTTCAGTTCAGGTAGTGTTTGGCGGGTACGTATAGGACCAGTGCTTAGTAAGGAAAAAATACTTAAAATACAGGCTTTGCTTGAAAAAGAAATGGGCATGAACGGACTAATTGTACGGCGACGCTAGTGTTAAAAAATAAAACCTAATTTCTATCAATTTCTAATCGTTATAGGCCTTTTTTTACTGTGTTGTAATGTAACAATTTGCTATCATTCCGGCTCCTTCATAAGTGATAATATATCGCTCCCAAAAGTCGAATCATGCTCGAAAATTCATGTTACTAAACTCGATTGATTATATTATTCTGGCGATATTGCTTTTGTCCACTGGCATCAGCTTTATGCGGGGATTTTTACGTGAAGTCTTGTCGCTACTCGCGTGGATTTCCGCTGTCTGGATTTCTGTCAGTTTTACACCGCAACTCGCTTTTTTACTGGAAAATCAGGTGGTAAATGAATCCCTTAGGGTGTTAATTGCCTTCGTTAGCTTATTTGTATCCACGTTGATTGTGGCTTCCTTAGCTAATTTTTTAGTTTCTCAACTCGTAAAAAAGACAGGTTTTAGCGGCACTGATCGGATGATTGGGGTAATATTCGGCCTCGCTCGTGGCGGAGTCATTGTTGCCGTTATTGTGCTGATTATTGGCTTTACAACCATACCCCAGGAGCCTTGGTGGCGGGAATCATTATTACTTGAGCATTTTCAAACGCTTGCAGTTTGGTTGAAGGGTAATTTTCCGGCTCAAATGACGACGCAATTTGCTTATGATGCTGGCGCCTGATTTTTTTGTGAGCATAATACTCAATTGACATTTTAATACCGTAAGTTTCTTTGGTTTTATCCGATAACCTCGGAATAAAACTGTGTAATATTTATAAGGTTTGGAGAATATTTAATGTGCGGTGTGGTTGGCATAGTTGCTGAAACAGATGTAAATCAGTCTATTTATGATGCTTTGACGGTTTTACAGCATCGGGGGCAGGATGCGGCAGGTATTGTAACGTGTCATAACGGACGTTTGAATTTGCGCAAGGCAAATGGATTAGTTCGGGATGTTTTTCATAAGCGTCATATGCTGGGTTTACGTGGCAGAATGGGAATAGGTCATGTTCGTTATCCGACTGCAGGTACTTCGTCGTCGTCAGAAGCGCAGCCATTTTACGTGAACTCACCTTATGGCATTACCCTCGCACATAATGGTAATTTGACGAATGCCCAAGAACTGATGAATGAGTTATATCAGGAAGATTTGCGTCATATAAACACTGATTCCGATTCTGAAGTATTGCTAAATATCTTAGCGCATGAACTTGGTGTGCAGCGAAAAGTCAAAATTCATAATGACGATATTTTCAAGGCTATTTCAACGTTGCATAAACGTTGCCGTGGTGCTTATGCCGCAGTAGCAATGATTACTAATTTCGGTATTGTTGGTTTTCGTGATCCCAATGGTATCCGACCATTAGGCATTGGTAAGCGAGAAGGTGTAAATGGCACAGAGTATGTTCTTGCTTCGGAGAGTGTTGCTGTTGATTCGCTTGGTTATGAATTTATGCGTGATCTGGAACCTGGTGAAGCTGCGATTATTGGCTTGGATGGTTCGCTTGAGTTAAGGCAATGTGCTGAAAAGACTCTCCACTCTCCCTGTATTTTTGAATATGTTTATTTCGCTCGACCAGACTCTATTATCGATGGAATATCTGTTTACCGCGCACGTTTACGTATGGGTGAGGCGCTGGCGAAAAAAATCGTACGTGAAAACCCAGATCACCAGATCGATGTCGTCATTCCCATTCCTGATACCAGCAGAACCTCTGCGTTACAGTTAGCGAATACCTTAGGTGTTAAATATAGCGAAGGCCTAGTAAAAAATCGGTATATTGGCCGCACGTTTATCATGCCGGGTCAGACGCAACGTAAAAAATCGGTTCGTCAAAAACTTAATGCGATAGAGTTGGAGTTTAAAGGTAAAAATGTGTTGTTGGTCGATGACTCTATCGTGCGTGGTACAACCTCTGAACAGATAATTCAAATGGCACGAGATAGCGGTGCTAAAAATGTTTTTTTCGCATCAGCGGCACCGCCGGTTCGTTTTCCTAATGTTTATGGGATAGACATGCCATCGCCTGAAGAATTAATCGGGTATAACCGTGATGATAAAGAAATCGCGGAAGCCATTGGCGCAGATTGGTTGATTTATCAGGATCTTGAAGATTTAATTGAAGCAACTATGCATAAGCATAATTCCGGTATTGAGCGTTTTGATGCATCGTGTTTCAACGGTGATTATGTGACTGGTGATATTGATGATCAGTATTTAAGTAATATCAGAACAAGCCGGAATGATAAAGCTAAAAGTGATCAGACGAATGTAGATAACGAAGTTATTGATATGCATAATAATAATTAAGCGATATTTTCCCATTTGAAGAAGAGTTGCCGAATATTTGTTTGTTAATTCGGCAATTCTTCCTTCAACAACAAATCTGTGTAACATCCCCCTCTTTTTCGATTAATTTTATTAAAACTGTTCAGTTCTCTTGCTAAATTGCCGCTTTAGTTATCGTAAGTGTCACTGATATTTAAAAAGGAGCTTCGTGCGTGGGAACTGTTGTAGGGCAAGTTGCGGCAAGAGCAAAAGCGGTTAAAATACTGAAAAAAATGCCTGTATTGGCTGGTCTCCAGGATGGGGAGTATCAGACGGTGCTTGCTATGTGTAGCAGTACTGTAGCAAAGAAAGGAGAGACACTTTTTAATCAGGGCGATGACGGCTCAAGTATGTTTATTTTACTTAGCGGAGAAATTGACATTAATGTTGAAGGTGTCGGCACTGTACATGTGATGAAGGCTGGCGAGATACTGGGCGAAATTGGCTTGGTCAAACGAGTAGCTCGTACTGCCGGTGCGGTAATCAAAGAAGATTGTGTATTACTGCAACTCTATTCCGAAATACTTCATGAGGTGGTAAAAAAGCAACCCCGTGTTGGTTATATCATGATGCGAAATGTTGCTCGTATCCTTGCTGACCGGCTTGATCAATCCAATAAGGCGTCAAAAAAGGCAAATGAGAAGAAGGTTGAAGCTAGGTTAAAGTCTGGCAGGGTTAAGAAAAAATCACCGTAAAATTTTCTTCAGTAGTGGAATACTGACGATTAGTCCGATAATTGTCCCGTAAAAATGCGCATCAACTAACACGGGGCCACCTGCTGTTTCTTCTGAACCGGGTAGCGGGCCTGCAAATTGTTCATATATTACTTTGCCTATAATAATAGCGGTAAAGCCTATTCCTTCCCACTTTCTATGTTGTATGTCTGCTATCCCGCCTAATACGAATAAGCCATGAAGTACCCCGGATAACCCGACGTACCAGATGATTTCAGGGTTTAAAAAATAGATCAATAAGCTGATGCCCAGCGCGTTAACTGCAAGGCAAAATAACCAGTATCGGATAGAAACACATTGTGCAAAGAAGATAAAAACCAGTAAAAGCCCGCCAAGGTTTAACCATAGATGGGGTAAACTTAAGTGAACAAAGTGAGCTGTTACCAGTCGCCAGATTTCACCATTTTGAATTGCATGATAATCATAACGCAGTGCATCACTGACTGATTCACTGGAAAAAGCAATTGTGATACAGATCAGGGTAATGATCGCTGGTAATATTAAGCTGACGCTTAGTTTTTTTAGGTCGATATTCATAGTTTTTATTTTGACTTAAATTCGGGAAACCTGCGAAATAATTGTGCCTTCGGTATTGATTTTTATTAGTCGATAGCCGGGTGATTGATTGTCATATTGTATCGTTTTTTCACTAGGTGCGAATTGATAACAAGTTGATGGTGTCGCGAAAAGGCGAATATGAGCAAACTCAGTGTCAATTTCCTGGTGAACATGACCAAATAGAATCAACTTTAGATTTTTATACTTATTGATCGACTGTAAAAATTCTGGCCCATTCTTTAATCCGATATTATCCATCCATTCACTCTTAACAGTAACTGGGGGATGATGGAGTACGATAATGCCCTGCAGATGTTTTTTGGACGCTAGCAGCGCAGATATTTGAATTAAATTGTCTTTGCTTATTTGACCGTATTGTTGATTTATAATTTGTGTATTAACAAATATCAGCAAGGTTGAGGCATGTTCAATTGATGTGACGTTGTTAATGGGGCTATCTGGAAAAAAGGTGTTTAGTAATGCAGGATCATCGTGGTTGCCAGGAATACAATAAATCGGTTTTTCTAATTGCTGCAGTGTTGAGTTGAATAATTGGTAACTTTTTTTGGTGGAAGTCTGTGATATGTCACCACTGACGATAATGAAATCGAAAGACACTTCATCTTTAATTATTTTTTGAATAACAGATGATAGACTTTTAAATGTGTTGTATCCACGCACTTCCCCATTAGGTTCGTCGAGCAGGTGGGTATCTGTAATGTGTAAGAATTGAATAATAATGGCCTGGGTGTTTTATACCATTTGGCTCTATTCAGTACTATTCTGTTAGTCCTTGAACATATGCCGCAGTAATTGGGTTTGACGGTTTTTCAAAAATAACACCAGCATGATTATGTTCTATCAATCTGCCGTGGCCGTCATGGTAC
>JAOTSL010000024.1 GCA_029864945.1 Gammaproteobacteria bacterium | reverse complement strand
CAGATACGAATAAAACAGAATCTTGTTGCCAGATTAAATCAATTGATACGGACGAAAAAAGTAGAACAAATGTTGCTATCACCAATAAACGATACTTAACAATTGACATAATGACTTGATGAACACTCTATTTTAAAACCAACTTTTGTTGATAATGATACGATCCCTATACTGGATTAATTCAATTTTAGGCGACAGGTATGGCAGCTAGGAAAGATAGTAAACTACTCTATCTCTAAGTTGAGTAGTTTACACTGTATAGGTTCAATGCATAATAGCAGCAATGAAAAACTGTGGTGCAAGAGAAGCAAGGATAGTGGGATGACGAGCTAGCGTTAGTGCTTGTAAAGCTTGAAACCAGTCGTTAATTCGGTAAAGGCTCGCTACATCATACGTTATGTATTGATGAGACCAACTTTTAAATTAGTGGCCTGATAAATGATTTTATCATTGTGAATAACTAGACCATCGGCGATTCCCATGGCCATAGGTTTTGAAAATACTCGCCTGATATCCAGTTGATACTGAATGAATCCAGCATCAGGGTAAATTTGCCCACTAAACTTTACATTGTCCACACCTAATGCGCGACCTTTGCCGGGTAATCCAGACCAACCCAGAAAGACGCCTAAAAGTTGCCACAACGCATCTAAGCCTAGGCATCCCGGCATGACTGGGTCTCCTTTAAAATGGCAACCGAAAAACCAGTGATCAGGAAGAATCTGGAGGCTTGCTTCCAATTTCCCTTTTCCATAAAGGCCACCAGTGTTTGAAATATTACTGATTTGATCAATCATTAGCATCGCGTCGCTTGGTAGCTGTGCGTTTCCATCCCCAAAAAAGCCGCCTTCAGACATTGCTAGAATTTGTGATTTATTGAACTGCATAATATTTATCTCAATTATAAGGTAAATGCAGTTTTACAAATTATAGTCCTTTGTTATTGTAATAATCGGACACGAATCGATTAAAAAGCGAACGAGGATTTACTAATAAAAATCGTTTGTATTCATTTAACAAATGCGCCTGGTCAAAAAATCCAGAATCTATAGCCATCTCCAATGAATTATTCGGTGTTTCATAAAGCCGTTTACATACATTCTGTATACGAATTATCTGTGAAAACTTTTTAGTGTTTAGCCCGGTATATTGTTGAAATAATCGATTCAGGTGTCGGCTACTCAGTCCTGTTTTATTAGCCAGATTACTAATTTCAATATTCCCGGATGATTGATAAATTAAACTTAGCGCTAGATCAAACGCGCAGGGCGACTGAGGTGTGAAGTGTTGTAATAACCACTTTTCACAAACATGAGCACGATTTAGAAACTCCTTTTGTTTATATATGTGATGATGGAGGTCAGCAAATATCCGGCAGGGAAAATATTGGCTGTCGACGAATTGCCCTGTAATTTCTGATAGATTGAGCTTGAAAAAGTGGCGCAATGCGCCCGGGTAAAAACGAATCCCAAAATAATCACCAGCCTGATGAATTTGAATGTCCATTGATTGAGAGTGGGCCCCGCCAATCTGTATAGATTCTTCACTAATAAAAATAGCCTGAGTGCCATCAGGAATCATGGGATAAAGTGTTGGTTTCGGTGTGGTGACTTGTAGGTAGGAATGGATGGCGCCGGCCAGTCTTCCTTTGGCGGGATATTGTTGTACTGACAAACCAAAACTTTGCCGTCCTTTATTTGTTAACAGCGGTTGAAATGGCTGATAGAGTTGGTTTTTTTGCATTTTTAATTGTTCGTCATGCGTAAAAATATTAATCAGTAAGATGTATTGTACGTGAAGATTTATTAATCATCATTAAGCAGGCATAGCGCTTGTTTTATGCAAACTTTCAGTAATCGCTCAGACAGTTTTTGATCATCAACTGCACGAGCAATAGCCAAGCCCCCGATCATCATAGCGGTTGTTGCTAGTATGGCATCATTGCTGGCACTGGAATAATTTTGCGTATATTTTGCTATGCGTTTGTTCAATCCTTTAAATGTACTTGTATACGCGTTTCTTACGTCTGGTTCTCTAACGGTGACGTCCGTTACCAGCGAGGCAAGAGGGCAACGACAATCGTTTGAAATATTTTGTTTGTGTAAGTAGCCTTCTATTAATTTTTTAATCCACTCTCTGTCATTGAGTTCATCGGGTTTATGACGAACGATCGCAGTATTTTCTGCGGCATATAAAATCGCTTCACGGTAGAGCGCACTTTTGTTTTTAAAATGCGCATAAAATGCACCGCGTGTCATGCTCGCATCAGCCATAATTTGATTAATAGAAATATTGCTATAACCATTAGCTGAAAATAATGCGTAAGCACTTGACAAAATACGTTGCTTGGATTTTTCTTTGTGTTCTGGAGAGTAGGGCATAGCTTTCGTTATCCTAGACTATAAATATAAAAACTTAATATGATGTTGATCATATATTAAAATATCTTATTATATAAGGCATCTGAATTTATTTCTAATTGAAGGTGCTGCCATGAGAAGAGTTGTAGTAACGGGTATGGGTATTGTGTCCAGTATTGGCAATAATGTACAGCAAGTGCTCAAAAACTTGTATGACGCGAAATCGGGTATTGTAATATCAGAAGAGTATAAAAAATTGGGATTTCGATCTCAGGTAGCAGGAAAGATAAATTTAGATTTGCAGGAAAATCTGGATAGAAGGACACGTCGGTTTATGGGTGATGGTGCTGCATATGCGTATGTCGCCATGCAAGAAGCGATTGCAGACTCCGGTTTAGAGGTTGATGAAATTTCTAATGAGCGAACCGGCTTAATTGTAGGTTCCGGCGGGCCATCTACAAAAGCGATTGTAATGGCAGCAGATGTGACGCGTGAGAGAGGAGCAAAAAAAATAGGTCCTACATTGGTACCTAAAGCAATGTCCAGTACCTGTTCTGCTAATCTAGCGACACTATTTAAAATTAAAGGAATTAGCTATTCAATAAGTTCTGCTTGTACCACGTCAACACATTGCATTGGCAACGCAGCGGAAATGATACAACTAGGTAAGCAGGATGTGATGTTTGCTGGCGGTGGTGAAGAAATGGACTGGACGTTTACTGTTTTGTTTGATGCTATGGGGGCGTTATCCAGTGGGTACAATAATACACCCGAACTTGCTTCACGTGCATTTGATACCAATCGTGATGGCTTTGTTATTTCCGCTGGTGGTGGTATTTTAGTATTAGAAGAACTTGAGCACGCTAAAGCCAGAGGTGCAAAAATTTATGGCGAAATTGCAGGTTATGGCGCGTCATCTGATGGCTCGGATATGGTATCACCTTCAGGCGAGGGGGCCACACGCTGCATTAAAATGGCAATCAAAAACCTAGATTGCAAAGTGGATTATATAAATGCGCACGCGACATCTACCAAAGTAGGTGATATTCAAGAAATAAGAGCAATCAAAGATGTTTTTGGCGAGAATATGCCTTTCATAAGCTCTACAAAATCACTCACAGGTCATTCACAAGGTGCGGCAGGCGTTCATGAGGCGATTTATTCTTTGTTAATGCTGAATAATGGGTTCATTTGTAAATCAAGTAATATTGATAAGCTCGATCCGATTTTTTTTGATGCTAACATTACGCGTGAACGTATTGCTCTGCCTGGTATCAATTGCGTTGTTTCAAATAGTTTTGGTTTTGGTGGGACGAATGGCACTTTGGCGATGACGCGGTATTAGATTTGATTTCATAACTCTCCTTATTATGGCTCGCAGTATGTTGACCTAAATAATTGTGTGTTGTATTTTTTATTTGATGGGTAGTGCGATTTTACACCTAATTTATCTTCAAAAAATTCAGGGGATTACCCTACAAACTCAAAGTAGCTTATTATTTGTTCTGCGTTAGTAAATTATTTTCTATTCCGCGAAAACCCTTATATTCTCAGACTGGTCGAATCATAATGTTAGTGCTAATATGCGCGATCCGTTTTTATCGCAAAGTGGCAAAATAATAATGATGTGCGTATTTTTATCGCCTGAATTCCATCTCGTTTATCAGGGATTATTTCAATGCTAAATTGTGTCGACCTAGCCTGCGTTAGAGGTGATCGTCCTTTATTTTCTGAGTTGAATTTTAATATTCAGCCTGGCGAGCTATTGCACGTAAAAGGTCACAATGGGAGTGGAAAAACGTCGTTATTACGCATATTGAGCGGTTTGATGCTGCAGGCGGATGGTGAAGTTCACTGGAATGGTGAAAATATTAGAAAACTAAGGGATGAGTTTCAGCGAGAATTGTTATATATAGGTCACCTGCCTGGAATAAAAGGCGATTTAACAGCGTTAGAAAACCTTAGAGTTAATAGTGGCTTAGGTGGCAATACCATTACAGAAAATGTTGCTTGGGAGGCGCTGGGCAAGATTGGATTAAAAGGCCGAGAAGATCTACCTGCTCGGGTGTTATCTCAAGGTCAACAACGACGTGTGGCCCTGTCCAGAATGCTGGTTGCTAAAGCAAAATTATGGATTTTAGATGAACCTTTTACAGCTTTAGATGTTAAAGCAGTAGCCATGTTACAAAGTGTTCTCGAAGATCATGTTAAAAATGGTGGGATGATCATTTTAACAACGCATCAGGATTTTTCTGTTGCCAATATTGAAGTAAGAGTGCTTCATCTCGGAATAAGTGAGAGCAGCATATGATCGAGGTATTTCGTTGGCTTATCTGGCGCGAATTAGCACTTGCCTTACGTCGAAAAGCAGAAGTACTGACTGCATTGCTTTTCTTTGTTATTGTTGTAAGTCTTTTTCCATTAGGCATTGGGCCAGAAATTGATACTTTACGGGAAATAGCCCCCGGTGTGCTTTGGGTGGCGGCGCTGTTGGCATCTATGCTGTCACTTAATCGTTTGTTCGCAGATGATTATGTAGACGGAACATTGGAGCAATTGGTTATATCTTCTCAGCCACTGGCATTGCTGGTTTTTGGGAAAATACTAATTCATTGGGTATTAACGGGTTTGCCACTAGTACTAATTTCTCCCATCCTTGGCATGCAATTGGGGATGGACATGGATAGCATCATTATACTGATGCTAACACTGTTAGTTGGAACGCCTGTGTTGAGCTTGATCGGCGCAGTAGGGGCCGGATTAACGCTTGGTGTGAGAGGTGGTGGAGTATTGCTATCACTCTTGATATTGCCACTGTATATACCGGTGTTAATATTTGGTGCTGGCGCTGTTGAGTCTGCTCAGGCAGGACTCGGTGTAGAAGCGCATTTTTCATTATTAGGCGCTTTTTTGATAGGTTCGTTGATTTTAGCGCCAGTAGGTGCAGCAGCGGCCCTGAGAATTTCACTGGATTAAATAAAGCATTAATATGAATTTTTTTACAAAAGCCTTTTGGTTAAAACTATCGTCACCTAAAACATTTTACCCGTTTGCTGGAAAAATGATCCCCGTTTTTATGGCTATTACAGTTGTGCTAACGCTGGTGGGCCTTTATTACGGTTTTGTGCTGGCACCACCTGATTATCAGCAAGGTGACAGTTACCGCATTATGTTCATACACGTTCCTGCAGCCTGGATGTCTATGTGGATTTACATTGTTATGTGTCTTTTTGCGATTATAGGCATGGTTTGGCGAACGCGTTTATCCGATATGATGGCAGGTGCTTTGGCGCCAACCGGTGCTATGTTCGCATTCCTGGCATTATGGACCGGTGCTTTGTGGGGTAAGCCTACCTGGGGCGCTTATTGGGTATGGGATGCACGCTTAACTTCTGAATTAATTCTCCTTTTCTTATTTTTTGGGTTTATCGCTTTAAGGGCTGCTATTGATGATCCACAAAGAGCCGCAAGAGCGAGCGCACTTTTAGCTTCCGTAGGTGTCATAAATGTGCCAATTATTTATTTTTCAGTAAAGTGGTGGAATACATTGCATCAGGGTTCATCAGTTGGTCTAACGCAAAAAGCCACAATGGAAGATAGTATGCTGACCGCAATGATGGTGATGACCTTTGCGTTTTGGGCTTACACGTTTATGGTTGCATTTATGCGCGTACGTAATGAAATTTTAGAAAGAGAAAAGAACTCTGCCTGGGTTACTGAATCAGTTACCCAAAGGGTCTCTGAAAAAGTTGAGGGTAAATAGATGAACCTGCCTGAATTTTTAGATATGGGACATTATGCGCCTTACGTTTGGGGCTCATATGGTGTTGTTGCCTTTTTTATGGTGGTTGAAGTGATATTGCTAGTGACAAAAAGACGTTCGTTGCTTAAAAGTATTACCCGATTAGCAAGGCTGAATAGTAAAAATTAGTAGTAAAAGCGAGTAGAGAGTGACGTATGAAACAGAGACATAAACGATTAATTTTTATTGTAGGTGGTTTGGCCGGCCTTGGTTTGGCGGCGACTTTCGTATTCAACGCCTTAAACAGTAATATGCAGTTTTTCTTTAGTCCTACTGAAGTGGTAGCTAATAAAGCACCACAAAACACGAGTTTTAGATTAGGCGGTCTCGTGAAAGAGGGCTCGCTTGATCGTGAAGATGACGGTCTCACAGTACATTTTCTTGTTACTGATAACGCCGAGACTATACCAGTAACTTATAAGGGAATTTTACCTGATTTGTTTCGTGAAGGTCAGGGCATTGTCACCCAAGGTCGCTTTAATGAGGCGGGTGATTTTGTAGCAACAGAAGTTTTGGCCAAGCATGATGAAGAATACATGCCGCCAGAAGTTGCCGATGCACTGGAAAAAGCAAAACAAGCAAATAAAGCAGCCGAGGGGGCAATATAAATGTTACCGGAAATAGGTAATTTCGCACTAATTATGGCGCTGGTTATTGCGGCATTACAAATGGTTCTTCCAATCTACGGTGCGCAGCGCGGTAATGTGGCAATGATGTCGCTTGCGCGTCCGGCGGCAGTTGCACAATTTTTCTTTGTTGCTATTTCGTTCGCCAGTCTAGTTGCGGTATTTATAAACCATGATTTTTCTGTTTTGTACGCAACGAATCATAACAACTCTCAATTACCTTTGCTGTTTCAGATTGCCGCTGTTTGGGGTGGTCATGAAGGATCCATGTTGCTATGGATGGTAATGTTATCTGGTTGGGGTGCGGCGGTGGCTGTATTTAGTCGCAAACTACCATTGGATATGGTCGCCAGAGTGCTGGGTGTTATGGGTTTTCTTGCGGTTGGTTTTTTCTGGTTTGTACTGGAAACATCAAATCCTTTTGAACGTATTTTACCTGCGCTTGCTGATGGCAAAGACTTGAATCCATTATTACAAGATTTTGGCCTAGCAATTCACCCCCCTATGCTTTACATGGGTTACGTTGGGTTTTCAGTTGCTTTTGCTTTTGCTATTGCCGCGTTATTAAGTGGCAAAATGGATGCTACTTGGGCACGCTGGTCACGTCCATGGACGACTGTTGCATGGGTATTTTTGACTTTTGGCATCGCACTAGGAAGCTGGTGGGCATACTACGAACTTGGTTGGGGCGGCTGGTGGTTTTGGGATCCAGTAGAAAACGCTTCGTTTATGCCATGGTTAGTGGGTACGGCACTGGTGCATTCACTGGCGGCAACAGAAAAACGAGGTAGTTTTAAAAACTGGACGGTATTACTTGCGATAGCTGCATTTTCCTTAAGTCTTCTGGGAACGTTTCTTGTTCGTTCAGGCGTATTAACATCGGTTCATTCCTTTGCTTCTGATCCTGAGCGAGGTTTATTCATTTTGATTTACCTAGGCGTTGTTGTTGTAGGTAGTTTATTGCTTTACGCATGGCGAGCACCGTCTGTAGGTCTTGGTGGAAAGTTCTCGTTAGTTTCCCGAGAAACATTTTTACTAGGCAACAATGTAATACTCGTTGTTGCTTGTGGCGCAGTTTTACTCGGTACTCTATATCCACTGCTTCTCGATGCTTTGAGCATGGGTAAAATCTCAGTAGGACCTCCTTATTTTGATATGGTGTTTGTCCCGCTTATGACGCCGCTAATCTTTTTAATGTCTGTTGGACCGTTAGCTCGATGGAAACAGGCAAGCATTCCTGATATTGCAAGCAAATTAAAATATGCTGCAGTCGTCAGTATTGTAACTGCGGTGCTTGTACCATTAATCATGGGCGAGTGGTCTATAATGAAGTCTTTGGGTGTGTTAATGGCAGCTTGGATTGTTACCGGTATTGTTGTTGGTATTCGCAATCGAATTAATTTGAGAGCTAAATCCGGAGCAGAAGGCGTTGGTAAACTATCATATAGTTACTACGGAATGCAGTTGGCTCATTTGGGTGTTGCCGTCTTTATTATTGGGGTTACATTTGTTAATGGATACCAGGAAGAAAAAGACGTTAGCATGAATATTGGTGATACTGTCACTGTCGGCGATTACATGTTTAGATTTGATGGTGTTTCAAGCGTCCAAGGTCCAAATTATCAAGCAGAGCGTGGCAAACTTACGGTGATTGTTGACGGTGTTGAAACGGGTGCGATGTATCCTGAAAAACGTTTTTATAATGTTCAGCAACAGGTTATGACAGAGGCTGCAATCGATACTGGTTTGTTTCGCGATCTTTATGTTTCGTTGGGTGAACCACTGGGTAACAGAGGCGGATGGAGTGTTCGTGCTTATTACAAGCCGTTTGTTGACTGGATATGGGGCGGATGTTTTTTGATGGGGATAGGCGGGATATTAGCGATTTCTGATAAACGTTACCGTATTACTTCACGTAAAAAGAACAAACAAACTGCAATTGATAGTTCAAATAGTTCGGCTGAAGCAACGCCTTCAACAGTTGCTGCTTCTCCAAGTTCAAGAGAGGGTAATGTCTGATGTCACGTCGCGTTTTACCCTTTGCAGCTATTATTGGCGTAGTTATTATGCTGGCCTTTTTTTATAGAGGCCTGCAATTGGACCCCAAAATTCTGCCGTCTGCCTTAATTGATAAACCAGTGCCTTCATTTAATTTGCCACAATTGCATGATGCAGCTAAATCATTTGCGCCTGAAGAAATGAAAGGCAAAGTGTGGTTGTTAAATGTTTGGGCATCATGGTGTGAGGCTTGTCGTTCAGAGCACCCTTTGTTTATGCAGTTGTCTAGAACCGGGGACTTTCCTATTTACGGTCTTAACTACAAAGATAAACAAGTTGATGGCGAACAATGGCTACGTGAATTAGGTGATCCCTATAAGGTGAGTATGTCTGATCTTGCCGGTGATGTTGGAATTGATTTTGGTGTTTATGGGGTTCCAGAAACATTTCTAATCGATAAAGATGGTGTGATTCGATACAAGCACGTTGGCCCTATAAGTAGAAAAGACTGGCGGGAAATTATCGAGCCTAAAATGATTGAACTTAATCAGCTAAAAGGACAATAAAGGATGAAAGTAAAAGTAATATTTATTTTATTAGCAATCCTGATGGCGGGGTTTTTGTTAATTGGGCCAGCATTCGCGAGTGAGGCGAAGTTAAATGAGGATCCAGAAATTAAGGAAAGGTTTAAGCATCTGGCATCTGAGTTACGATGCTTAAAATGCCAAAATCAAACAATTTGGGATTCAAAAGCCGGACTAGCAGATGATTTAAGAAAACAGATACGTACGCAAATTTACGCGGGTAAGTCTGATGATGAAATCGTTGAATATATGGTTGATCGATACGGGGATTTTGTTCGTTACAAGCCTGCGGTTGATATGAAAAACTTATTTCTATGGGTAGGTCCGTTCATTTTTATGATTGTTGGCGGATTGCTTTTAATTAGGTATGTAAAAATTAGGCGTACGCAAACAGAAGAAGATAACGACACAATTAGTGACGAAGATCGGTTGCGGGCACAATCAATATTGAAACAAGGTGGGGATAAATAAGTATGGTTGGTTTTTGGGCCGTTGCGGCCGTTTTTATATTGATAGCATTCGCATTTTTGTTACCACCATTATTTAAAAAACGTGATACCTCTAGCACTGTTGCTCGTAAAGATTTAACCGTTACGGTTTATCAGGATCAATTTACAGAACTTGATAATGATTTAAAAAATGAAGTCATTAGTCATGATCAGTACTTGCAAGCTAAGACTGATCTTGAAAAAAATCTATTAGAAGACATTGGTAAAGCAAAAAAAGCAGATGATGAGGAAAATGATAGGCCTTCGCCGCTAGGAAATAAAATTGGCGCTTTGGTTATTGTGTTAGCGATTCCTGTTCTTACTCTTAGTTTGTACGGAGAATGGGGTGCTGGTGTTGAAGCTATTGATCCAGATTCTATCCCGGAAGAAGTAAAAGCAGCTAATCAAAAGCATAATCAAAAAGAAACCATCGAAAAAATGCTGATTCAATTGGAGCAGCGATTAAAAGATGACCCTAACGATGGTGAAGGCTGGTTTATGCTCGCAAGAAGCTATCAATTTTTGAAACGTCATGATGATGCCGTTGTTGCTTTTGAAAAGAGTTTGCCACTTGGCGGTAATCAAAGTGCAGATGTTCTTTCCAGTTACGCCGACGCAGTTGCAATGGCAGCCAATCGCCAGCTAACTGATAAAGCTGTTGATGTTTTGAAGCAGGCGGTGGCTATTGACCCGGTACATGTAAAGTCTCTTTGGTTGCTGGGTACGGCTTTTTATCAAAATAAAAACTATCCTGATGCTTTAAAATATTGGGAAAGATTGCACATGGTATTAACGCCTGGTTCTGATGATGCAAATCAGATAGCGATGAATATTGGTGAGGTTCGGTCAGTGTTAGGCCTGCCGCCGATGGAAGTTGGTGCTGCAGTTTCATCGTTACCTGTTCCCGCTGCAATGAATGCCGAAATAAGTGACGTGCGTGTTCAAGGAAGTGTTAGCTTATCAGGTGCGATTGCATCTAAGGCTTCGCCTGAAGATATTGTTTTTGTATTTGCTAGGGCAGCAACAGGTCCGAGAATGCCTTTGGCGATTATTCGTAAACAGGTTAAAGATCTTCCATTCGATTTTACTTTGGATGATTCTTTAGCAATGAACCCGTCAATGAAAATATCTTCAGTACCGCAGGTTGTTGTTGGAGCACGAATCTCCAAATCCGGAAATGCTATGCCTCAGCCCGGTGACTTGCAAGGCGCAAGTAATGTGATAACTCTTGCAGATAACAAAGCTGTTAAAATCATTATTGGTGACGAAGTTAAATAGCTTTTATATCTAATAATTATTTCTGGCAATTAGATTTGTCAAATCGGGCTCCTTTTTATTAATAGAAAAGGAGCCCTTTTTGTTTCAGCGAGTTTTATTTTTGTGCAGAGTTTTCTTAAACCTAACCTAATTTAGTTGGGTTCGAGTTAAGTGTGGAAACAATTTATTCCGAAATGAATCAGTGATCGAACTGATTAATTTAGATTAAACAAGTAACTCTCTCAACATCACTTCATACATTTTAGTGAGTTTGTCCAAGTCGCTAATACTCACGCATTCATTAACTTGATGTATTGTGGCATTTAAAGGGCCAAGTTCTACGATTTGTGCACCGGTAGGTGCAATGAATCGACCGTCAGATGTGCCGCCAGCGGTTGATAGCTCGGTTTCATAACCAGCGACTTCTTTAACCGCCACTTGTACAGCAGATACAAGCTCACCTCGGCCAGTAATAAATGGCTGCCCCGAAAGGTTCCAGTCGATTGAATATTCCATGTCATAAGTGTCAAATAACTCGTGTACTCGTTTCTTTAAATCATCAGCAGTAACTTCTGTTGAAAATCTAAAATTAAAGAGCATTTCTAGCTTGCCTGGAATAACATTTGTAGCACCAGTGCCGCAGTTTAAATTGGATATTTGAAAGGTTGTTGGTGGAAAAAATTCATTTCCGTTATCCCAGGTTTGCTTACAAAGTTCGGCAAGTGCAGGCGCAGCAACATGAAAAGGATTGTTAGCAAGGTGAGGATAAGCGACATGGCCTTGTATACCGTTAACGATAAGTTTTCCGTTTAACGAACCTCTGCGACCATTCTTTACAATATCACCGACTTTATTTGTACTCGATGGTTCACCGACTAGGCAAAAATCGATTTTTTCGTTTCGGTTTTCGAGATGCTCTACAACCTTAATAGTACCATTAATGCTAGGGCCTTCTTCATCACTGGTAATAAGGAATGCGATAGAGCCTTTGTGATCAGGATGAGCCTTAACAAAGTTTTCACAACCTACGACCATAGCCGCTAAGCTACCTTTCATATCAGCAGTGCCGCGACCATATAGCAAGTCACCTTCAATTGTTGGCTCGAATGGTGGGTATTTCCAATCGGACTCTGGGCCCGTTGGTACAACATCAGTGTGACCAGCAAAGGCTATTAGTGGCGAGCTTATTCCTCGGCGCGCCCAAAAATTATCTACTTCCTCAAAGCGTAATTTTTCGATGACAAAACCTATAGCTTCAAGGCGTTTTATCATTAATTCCTGGCAACCTTTATCGTCAGGTGTGACAGATGAGCGGGAAATCAGGTTTTTGGTTAGTTCGAGGGTTTCTGACATGGTTTGGCTAATCCCTTATGAAAATATTTTGGTGTATTCGCTTTCGTTAAATCCAACATGCTTCGTTGAATTTGATTTAGTTGTATCAAGGTCGAGAACAGGGCGTTTTATTATGGATGGGTTTTCTAGCATAATCACTTTAGCCGAAGTCTCGTCGACTGTGTTTTTGATACTATCATCGAGTTTTCTCCACGTAGTACCGCGCTTGTTCAGCAATACTTCCCAGCCGATATCTTTAAACCATCTGTCTAACAAGCTTGGGTCTAAACCGTCTTTTTTGAAATTATGAAATTCAAATTCGATATTGTTATCATCAAGCCAACGGCGGGCTTTTTTTATCGTGTCGCAATTTGGAATACCGTAGAGAGTAGTCATTATAGTTTATGCTCTTGAAACAAAATAATAACGAGGAAAATAATGAAAATGCGCCATACTGGCTAAGCCTGAATGACGCATTTTATATTTAACGCTATTAACAATAAATATTAGATATCTCGAAGCAATTCGTTAATACCAACTTTACCTAAAGTTTTCGCATCAACCTTTTTAACGATAACTGCACAATATAAACTGTAGGTACCATCTTTTGAAGGCAGATTACCGGCTACAACAACAGAACCAGCAGGAATTCGGCCGTAAGTTACTTCACCTGTTGCACGGTCAAATATTTTTGTACTTTGACCAAGATAAACGCCCATGGAGATAACAGAACCTTCTTCAACAATCACGCCTTCAACCACTTCGGAACGTGCACCGATAAAGCAGTTATCTTCAATGATAGTTGGTGCTGCTTGTAGTGGCTCTAAAACACCACCAATACCAACACCGCCAGAAAGATGAACGTTTTTGCCTATTTGCGCACATGATCCAACAGTTGCCCAGGTGTCTACCATTGTACCGCTGTCAACATACGCGCCGATGTTAACGTATGAAGGCATTAATACTGTATTTGGTGCGATATAAGAGCCTTTTCGTACGGTTGCTGGTGGAACTACGCGAACGCCAGCTGCTCTAAAATCTTTTGATGTAAAGTTTGCGAATTTAGTTTCTACTTTGTCGTAATATTGCATAGAACCACCGGCCATAACGTGGTTGTCTTCGATGCGAAACGAAAGTAAAACAGCTTTTTTAAGCCACTCGTTTACAACCCAGTCTCCGTTGATTTTCTCGGCAACTCTTGCTTCACCTTTGTCTAGCAGATTAATGCATTCCATCACTGCTTCTTTTGTTTGGCTTTCAACTGATTTTGGTGTGATATCAGCTCTATGCTCAAAGGCTTCTTCAATAATATTTTTTAGGTCAGACATAATTTATTCCTTTTACAAATTGTTAATAAAATTTTTAATACGGTTAGCAGCTTCAATGCACTCATCAAGATCGGCAACAAGCGCCATACGAATTCGGTTTTGACCGGGGTTGGTGTTATTACTTGTACGTGAAAGAAAACTACCCGGTAATACGGTGACGTTTTCTTTTTCAAAAAGTCCTTTCGCAAAATCCTGGTCATCAATTGGCGTCTCTGGCCAAAGATAAAAGCTCGCGTCAGGAGCGTTAACGGTTATCACGGGCTTCAATATTTTTAAAACATTTTCAAATTTTGTTCGGTACATCGCGCGGTTGTTTATTACATGCAACTCGTCGTTCCAAGCTGCAATACTTGCGTATTGTGTATACATTGGCATAGCACAACCGTGATAAGTGCGATATTTTAAAAAAGTTTCAATAATTGATTTGTCACCAGCGACAAAGCCAGATCGAAGACCGGGTAAATTTGAGCGTTTTGACAAACTGTGAAAAACAATACATCGTCGAAAGTCATCTCGACCAGTTTCAGCTGCAACTTCTAGTAGCCCTGGTGGTGGATTGGCTTCATCAGAATATATTTCTGAATAACATTCATCCGATGCAATGATAAAGTCGTACTTATCAGCAAGATCCAGCAAACGAGATAAATATTCTTTAGAAAGCACTTTGCCTGTCGGGTTGCCCGGTGAGCACAAATAAATTAATTGGCAGCGTTTCCAGGTTTGTTCGTCAACTTCGTTTAGGTCAGGTTCAAAATCCGATGAGGCTACGGTATTTAGAAACTGGATGTCCGCACCGGCTAGAATCGCAGCGCCTTCATAAATTTGGTAAAAAGGATTTGGTGATAATACGAGCGCCTTATTACTTGTATTTGAGGTATCAAGCATTGCTTGCGCAAATGCAAATAGAGCTTCGCGTGTACCGTTAACGGGTAAAACATGTTCATTGGCGTTAATGCCGGTATTTTCAAGCTTGAAACGCTTGATCAACCATTGAGTTATGGACTCACGTAAACCGTCAGTGCCTTTAGTTAAAGGATATCGCGAGATAGATGGCAGTCTGTTGATCAGTTCATCAAGTACAAATTGTGGTGCCGCGTGTTTGGGCTCACCAATGGATAAAGCGATGTGAGTTTTGCTGCTATCAGGCTTAACATCCGCGAATAATTTCCCCAGTTTTTCAAATGGATACGGATGAAGTCGTGCGATATTGGGGTTCATGGTCTGCTCATGTCTTATTAAGCCGCGTAGTATAGGGGAAAGTGAACTTTTTGGCCAATAAATGCATGAATTTCAGACTAGTCTGAGTGAAAAATAAGCAGCGGATTGGGGTAAAGGAGCGTTAATATTAAAAAGTGATCTCGTTCACATGTAAAAACAATTGAAGAAGCCTAAACTATCTTTGTGGTGGAGCTTAATTTTTGTTTTCAGGGATTGGATTTGTTATGTATTTAGCGTTTTTTAAATTACAAGAATTTCCGTTTAGTCTGGTGTCTGATCCTCGGTTTTTATACTTGAGTGAAGATCATGCAAGAGTAAAAGCGTATATCGAATACGCCATGCAAATTCAAGATAGCTTTTTAGTTTGCACCGGCGAAATCGGCACAGGTAAAACCACTTTAGTGAATGATGTGCTGGCTCAAGACCATCACCATGCAATTATTGCTAGAATTCAAGTTAATCACTTATCGTCTGAAGAGTTTTTGCAGCAATTATTGCTTGAATTTGGCATTACTCCGTACAACCTTCAAAGGGTTCAGGTTCTTGATAAGCTGAAGCAGTATCTGAGTCAACAGTTCAGGGCCGGTAAAAAAGTATTTTTAGTCGTAGACGAAGCTCATAATATATCCGCCGAAATATTAGAAGATATCCGATATTTATTTGATTTGGAACACCAAAGTCGTAAATTATTGAGTGTTATTTTGATAGGTCAGCCAGAATTAAATACATTAATTGATAAGCCTGAAATGGAACATATAGCACAACGTATTCGTTTGCGTTGTCATATTAAGCCGCTTAATCCTAATGAGACAATGAATTATATTAATCATCGTTTAAAAGTGGCTGGATCTCGTAATATTTCTCTTTTTAGTGAAGACTGCATACCTATTATACATCAGTTTACGGGTGGCAGAATCCGCTTGATAAATACGATATGTGATTATGCATTATTACATTGCTGTGTTGAAAAAATATCAAAAGTGAACGGCCTTATCATTCAGAAAGCAGCGAATGAATTAGGTTGGGGGGCATATGAAAAACGTTTTGGTGAAAGCCAGGATGTTACTCGTTTTGTGTTACCGGTTATTGAGAATGGCAATTCTAAAATTATCGTCAAACATAACGAACATGTTATTGACGAAATAAATTTGAGTAAAGATTATCTTAGCTTCGGTCGTCAGTCTGACAATGATGTTCCAATTGATGACTATAAAGTTAGTCGTTATCACGCGCAAATAGTTACTCAAGGTGGTATATCTTATTTGCATGATCTAAATAGTACTAACGGTACTTTTTTGAATGGACAAAAAATTAGCGTTCATCGGTTACACAACGGAGAAAACTTCACTATCGGTACTTATGGATTTATATTTATGCAAGTTTCTACTCCTGAACTTAATGTTGTGCGTGAACAAAAGGATATAACACGTCAAATGTCGTTGGATAACCGTGATCAAACTCGAGTTTTTTATCAGCACCCTTATATTAATTTGGTTAATTCTGAAACGGAGTGAAAAACAGTTAAATATGAATGCTTAAGTAAGTTTTCTATTTATTCGCTTGAACTCGTCTTGTTGCATCAATTTAAATCGATTTCCATAGGAGCTGCACAGTGACAGCACGTTTTTTAGTCAATGAGTGATAGTTGCAGACTTTCTTAATTGCTGACTTTCTAAATGGAATATAGCAAGAGCGGCTTTAGCTTGAATTTGTTGGTCGTGTGTGCGGTGTTAAATTCAGATCCTTCCCAATAGAAAATAGCGTATAATCCTTTCTAACAAAATCTCCTAGGTTAATTTGACGTAAATATGTTTAAACCATTACCGCTATATGTGGGATTGCGCTATACACGTGCAAAACGCCGCAATCACTTTATTTCATTCATCACCATCATTTCTATGTTAGGTATTGCGCTTGGTGTAACGGCTTTAATTACCGTTATTTCCGTTATGAATGGTTTTGAGCAAGAATTGCGTGAGCGAATTTTAGGCATGACGGCACACGCCACTATTCAGGGGCAAGGTAGCAATTTAGAAAACTGGCAATCGGTTGCTGCAGCCGCGTCGGAGAATGATCAGGTTAAAGGGTTTGCTCCGTTTATTGCCGCAGAAGGGATGCTAAGTTTCGGCTCACAAGTGAATGGCGCCATTATACGAGGTGTTTTACCGAAGGAAGAACCCAAAGTTTCAGAAGTTGGGGACAAAATGTTATTCGGTAGCCTTGATGATTTAAAACCCGGTAAATTTGGCATTGTGCTGGGAAAAGATCTAGCTCGAATCCTTGGTGTATTTCAGGGAGACAAAGTCACTCTTATTATCCCGCAGGTTAATGTTACACCAGCGGGAGTCATGCCAAGACTAAAACGTTTTACGGTTGTTGGTATATTTGAAGTGGGGATGTATGAATACGATAGTACCCTTGCTTTAATGCACCTCGATGATGCCGCACGTTTGTTTCAAATGAAAGGGCAGGTGACTGGGGTTCGTTTAAAACTGGAAGACATGTTTAAATCAGGTAGTGTTACCCGTGATCTTATTGATATGTTGCCGGGAAATTACTTCATATCTGACTGGACAAGAGAGCATGCAAATTTTTTCCGCGCAGTAAAAATGGAAAAAACGGTTATGTTTTTTATATTGATGCTGATTGTTGCTGTTGCCGCCTTTAACCTCATTTCAACACTGGTGATGGGAGTTGTTGAAAAAGAAGCTGATATTGCCATATTGCGTACACTAGGTGCGTCACCATCAACCATATTAGGGATTTTTGTTGTCCAAGGAATAATTATTGGCGTTATTGGTACCTTAATAGGAACAGCCGGTGGTGTCGCTTTGTCGTTGAATATAGAAAGTATTGTTCCCTTTCTCGAACATTTGCTTGGTTTTAAATTTCTTGCAGCAGATGTGTATTATATTTCTGAATTACCTTCGGACTTAAAATGGAACGAAGTATTTGCAATCAGTAGTATTTCGCTTGTATTAAGCTTGGGTGCAACGCTTTAT
>JAOTSL010000023.1 GCA_029864945.1 Gammaproteobacteria bacterium | reverse complement strand
TCGAATTATTTTCATTACAAGTATTTTCACCGTAGAATTGCGGCAAGTATTTTCCTTGCAAAAAAAAGCGGCAAATTGATTGCCGCTTTTATAAAAAAATATTATTAAAATAATTACAAATAATTAAACAGCGATAGACCCTGTATTTTTGTGTAAGCACTTTGGGCTGCCTGCAACCCAGTAAGCTGCAAATTTAAACGAGTAATTGCTTCGGAATAATCAAGATCTTGTATTGATGATAGAGTGGTATTCATTTGCAAACTAAATGCTTCGTTGATATTTAATTGTTTGTCCACTGTATTCAATCGCGCACCTATCCTGGCGCGTATTTCAAGCACTCGACCGACCGACTCATCGAGATCCGTTAATGCTCTATTCATCGAATTATGAAAGTGAGCCAGATCTTCTGGGCTACTTTGAGCTGAGACCAGTGCATTTGAAAAATTCTTTACCGTTTCAAACATACTTTGATTATTACTTGGGTCAATAGTAAATCCATCATTTTGATCAAGCGTATATACCGCCGGTGGTGGAAGCGGAACATCCATTGGCGGCGTTGTTTTAACTGACGGTGCACCGGTTAACGAAATTTTAATCCCCAACTTATCCAGGCCTTGTACGGTAGCACCTTCCTCGTAAGTGACACCTCTAGTTAATCGGCCTTCTATAGCAGTAACAAATGCGGCCTCGGTACTACCAACATCAGAGACGGGCTCAATAATTACCCCTGCTGAATCTAAAACATAATATTCCTGTGGATCATATAAATTCCCTGACGAAGGCGGTAAAAATTTCACTTGATAGTTGCCAGGAACATATGGACCAAGCTCGGTACCCGGATCAATTATCCCTGTACCCAAATTTGTTGCATTTTCACTAGTTTTAAAAGTTCCGTTTCCATTTTTAATTTTCAAAAAAACATCACTACCCGAATCCCCCATCGAAATTGATGTGGATTCACTCATTTTAATAAAGCGCTGCCCGTCATCACCAAAATAATCGAAACCACCCAAACTGTTAGCAGAGAATGGCTTGGTTTTCCCCTGAAACCCAGAAAATATATATTCGCCATTACTATCTACTGTATTTCCCAGTGAAACCAACTGATCCAACAGTTGATCTACTTCTTCCTTTATGAAGCGACGGGTTTCAACATTCTGACTATCATTGTTTGCTAATACCATTAATTCACGCAATCGTTGTGCAGCTGCCCCTACACCATCTAAAGTCCCCTCTTCCAATGACAATCGGTTTTTTGCATAGCTTGAGTTAACCTGATATTGGTCAATCTGGTTAACTGACTCCATTAAATCCAGCGATCGCGCAGACCCATATGGGTCATCCGAGGGAGCAGTAAGTCGTTTTCCGTTGGTTACCTGGAGTTGCGTTTTACTTAAATCCAGTTGCTGTTTAAGCATTGCGTTAAGCGATATTTGAGTGAGTGCATTAGTTGAAACGCGCATAACTACCTCCTAACCGCTTGGAGTAAAGTCTGAAAAATTTGATCAGCAACACTAATGACCTGCGCAGCTGCAGCATAAGATTGTTGAAACTTCAACATATTGGCCGCTTCTTCATCCAAATTAACCCCGGACAATGAATCCTTTAATCCTTTTGCCTGAGTCAAAAGCGCATATTGTGATTGATAACTAACTTCAGCCTGATGCGTTTCGTTACCCACTAATACAACCAGTTCACTATAAGCATCATGGTATGAGGCATTTCCACCAATCATCGTTCCGGCATTCTGTAAGTTACCCAACAATATTGCATTTCGGTTATCACTAACACCGGATGTATTTGGTGTTACTGTAAAAGAATCTCCAACAAATGCTTCTCCAGAAAGTTCGACACTCCATCCATTTTGACTGACAGTAGAAAGTAACGGATCACCCGGTATTGGCGGATAAGGCAAAGGACCAACAGTTTGAGGAACCAAAAAGCTATCGGTATAAGTTATTGAGTACTCGTCAGCAATTGGGGGGGCAACTGGACCACCTGAGTTAGTAAACGTAATTGTTGCCGGTTGCGAAAAATCAAGATCATTTATATTGGTAATTGTTGCTTCAGATATAGATGCTGAACCCAAATTTGTTGAGAAATTACTGCCTGTTCTTAATGGATGTGCTGCCGCAATCAAATTGGGGTCTGTAATTCCAACGTTTATTTCACCAGCGGGATTTCTTGTTGGGCGAATATAAAATACGTCGTTTACTCCTGGAAAGGCATCAAGTTGAATCTCCATACCAATATCTTTACCTGATGCCGTAATCGAACTAAATTCAGTAGGAGGACCTGCAGCATTAATAACTAAAGTTTCAATTCTATTGGTTGAAAGATCTTTTAAGTAAAATGATGTTCCGGGTAATGCAACGCCATTATTTGTCAGTTGATATTCACTGGTACTTAAATTATTGACATCACTCAAGCCAACTGTGATATTGGCTGCACTAACATTACTAAGATTTCCTGTTGCATAGAGTTGAACTACATCGGGGTTACCAGCTGTTAAGGACGGGATTTTAGAAAAACCACCAAAAAAATCAGTCCCTAAATTGCTATCTAAATCCAGCCCCTGAATATGCTGGGCATTAAACGTTGTAGAAATACCCAAGGCTAAGCGGCCTAAATTATTAATAGAGGGTTGCAGCACCTCCTTACGAAAGGCCAACGCACCACCTAGTTCACCACCAGTTAAAAAATCACCAACATCTGAAGCCGCACCAGTTACCGGGTCAATATATCCAACAGCTCTATTTTGTGGATCATTAGGATCATTGATGGCCGCCAGTTTCATCGTCTTAGTCGCCAACACTAAACTTTGTCCATTACCCACAAATACATTTATCGATCCATCTGTTGATTTTACAGTTTTCACACTTAGATGTTCCGACAACTGATCAACCAAATGATCTCGCGTGTCTAGTAAATCATTCGGCTCCTGCCCTCCACCAATGCCTCGGGCAACGATGATATCTTTGTTAAGATTGGCTATTGCAGATGCAATCTCATTTATCGCTGATACCTCATTGGCAATTTTGTTGTTTGTCGCTTTCTGCAACGTTGAAAACCATGAATCCATAGTCGCGAAACGGTCCACCAATGAACCCGCGTCAGTTAATAAAACATTTCGCGCAGGGATAGAAGCTGGATCATCAGAAAGCTCTTGTAACGAAGCAAAGAAATCATTAAGAGCAGGACTTAAACCAGCATCCGGGTCAGCAACAAGATTGTCCACCTGTGATGCAAATTCGTGATAAACGTCAAAATAACTCGAGGTTGCTGTTCGCTGCCTAACCTGCTCTGCAGCATGCTCGCTGAATAGTCGTTCCGTAGTAACCGCTTGAACACCATTGCCAATAAACCCATTGCCCGAAGCAGAAGGATATCTTGTGGCCAAATCAACCCTTTGCCGAGAATACCCGTCGGTGTTAACGTTGGAAATATTGTGGCCAATTGTATTAAGTGAGCGTTGAAATACCTGAAGTCCAGATATTCCAACTTTCAACATATCACCATTAGGCATAATTAACTCCTATCGACTCAGCTTAAAAACTTACCTGATTAGTCGCTTTGCTTTGTTCAATCGTTTGAAAATTAAGTAACGCATCATTCATCGGTTTATCACCCAGGATACGTTGGATTTTTTTCGCATACTGCGGGTCAGTCGCATAGCCCGCTTTTTGTAATGAATTTGTAAATGCTTCGGCACTGTGTGTATTTCCCAGTGCATCAGAATAACGAGGGCTCTCTTTCAAGAACTTGACATAATCTTTAAAACTTTCTTCATAGGAATCATAAACACGAAAATTAGCTTGACGGGTTTGCGGCTTATTACCGATGTACTCAATTGTGGATATTGATGCATTTTCACCACTCCAACGATTATCTGCTTTTATGTTAAAAAGATTATGGCTACTTTTTCCGTCTTTATTCTGCACTACATATTTCCCCCAACCGGTTTCGAGTGCAGCCTGTGCCAATAATACTTTTGGTGTAACACCAATTTCTTTTGCTGCGGTTTCAGCATGTGGCATTAACTGCTCGATGAATTCGTTAGGTGTTTTTATTACTTCCTGGGACTTGGGCCGAGCAGACATAACATTTGTCTTTTTGTTAACATCATCTGTTTTTAATTCGCCATCAGTTTTTAATGACTCTTGAGGAAGGTATCGCTCAAGCTGCTTTACCAGTGTGCTGGCAAGCCCAATTCCACCTTCCTTTGATAGCTTTAATGCGAGCTGGTCATCATACATTTCGCGGTAAAACTTTGCCGAATCGGAATCAAATAGCTCGTCACCCATATTGGCGTCACGCATGGATTTCAACATCATTTTAAGGAAAACTGACTCAAATTCAGATGCAACTGACTTAAGCGCCTCTTTTGAATCTGATTTTGCTTGTAACTTAATCTTATTAAGTCCGGCTAAATCAAAATAGTTTTCTTGAACCGCTGAAACCATAACTAGCTCACATATTTATTGAAGTATATAGGGGTAACTTCAATATGCATGCCACTTGTGACTATCCCGCGCATTTATCTTATTTAGGCTTTTGAAAATTCATGAAGGGGAAGATAAAAAAGAGATCAAAACAAATAAGTAATGACCTCTTTTTATCTATTTTTATCTATTTTTTAAATACGAAAAACCAAATTAAATATTATATTACAATCAATTCAGCATTTAACGAGCCTGCTTCTTTTAATGCCTCAAGTATGGCAACAAGATCACCCGGTGCAGCACCTACCTCGTTAACCGCTCTTACAATTTCATCCAGCGAAACACCTGGGTTAAATAGAAACATTCTGTTATTTGCTTCTTCTATTTGTATATCAATATTTGGAACAACAACAGTGTCACCTTGAGCCAATGCATTTGGTTGTGCCACATTAGCACCAGCTTTAATTCTAACCGTTAAATTACCATGTGATACTGCCGATGGGCCCACCGAGACGTGACTACCGATAACAACTGTGCCTGTTCTTGAGTTAATAATTACTTTGGCTGATGTCTGGCCCGGTTGCAATTCAATATTTTCAATAATAGACATAAACGAGACACGCTGTGATGGGTCTCTTGGTGCGACAACCTGTACAGAAGAACCATCCATAGGCGATGCGGTTCCTTCACCCAGTTTTGTATTAATTGCTTCAGCCAATCGACTAGCTGTTGTGAAGTCCGCAGAGTGTAAATTTAGTATTAAATGATTACCCATATTAAAGCTAGTTTTCACACCTCGCTCAACCATCCCACCGTTTGGAATTCGGCCAGTACTGGGGATGTTCACGGTTACGCTTGATCCATCCTTGGCGGCCCCAAAACCACTCACGACAAGATTACCCTGTGCAATGGCATAAATATTACCGTCAGCGCCTTTTAATGGCGTCATTATCAAGCTTCCTCCGCGCAGACTTTTTGCATTACCTATTGAAGAAACTGTTACATCAATTTTATGCCCAGGTTTTGAAAATGCTGGCAATGTTGCCTGAACAGTCACTGCAGCAACATTTTTTAGTTGCGGTGTCGCATTGGCCGGCAGAGTTATGCCGAACTGCGCTAACATGCTGCGCATACTTTGCACAGTAAAAGGCGTTTGCGCAGTCTGATCACCCGAACCATCCAGACCAACAACCAAACCATAACCGACCAATTGATTGCTTCTTACACCTGCAATATCTGACAAGTCTTTAACACGCTCAGCATAAACAACATTTGTCATCATTAGCAGTGAAATAAGCACACTGGTTCGATACGTTTTCAAATAGTTCATAGACAATACTCTTTTCCTGTGGTGTGAATGTACGGACTAAAAAGGCCACCATTCACTGCTAAGAAACTGTGTAAACCAACCCTGTGTATTCGCTTGCGCCAGCATCCCCGTTCCACCGTAAATAATCTGCGCATTCGCAACACTGGTTGATACGACTGTATTATCACTTCTAATGTCAGCCGGTCTCACTATTCCTGAAAAACGAATATGTTCGTTTCCCTGATTAAGTGACATACGTTTTTCACCCTGAACAATAAGATGTCCATTAGGTAAAACATCTGAAACGGTAACCGTTATTCGCCCATTCAAACTGTTGCTCTGACTGGAATCACCAGAACCTGAAAACGATCTTGAAGCATCAAGTGAATTAGCTAAGAAATTAATGCCCGCTGCGCTCACCGGTCCACCTAAAAGCGTAGGTGTTGCCATATCAATCTGGCTATCCTTTCCAGTGTTCGTGCTCGCACTTTTTCTCGCATTCGTATTTTCACTCAGTACGACCGTTATAATGTCACCCACCCTTTTCGCTGATACATCAGAGAAAAATGAAACGCCATATCCATTCTGATATATCCCACCATTTTCGATGGGTGGCGGCGTTGATATAATTGGCCTAACTGGTACAAAATCCGGCGATACTGGCTGCGGTTTGTTTGCCGCACAGGCAGTTAATAACATCGATACTATAATAAATAAAATTTTCATAATGATATTACAACGTTTGGCTTAAGTTTCTCAGCATTCCATCTACCGCTGATACTGCTTTTGAGTTCATCTCATATGCTCGTTGAGTTTCGATCATATTCACTAGCTCTTCCACTACATTGACGTTAGAACTTTCAAGCGAACCCTGAATCAACGACCCTCGTCCATTTAATCCCGGTGTGCCTACCTGTGGATTACCGCTTGCAGGCGATTCGATAAACAAGTTCCCACCAACCGGTTGTAATCCTGTAGGGTTAACAAAATCAGCAAGTTCAAGATTACCCACCTGATTTGCTGTGACCTGCCCCGGTAAGGCGACAGTAACCGCGCCATCAGCTGCAATAGAAACAGATAACGCATTTTGCGGGATAGAAATTGCCGGCTCTACCGCGTAACCACTTGCCGTAACCAGTTGCCCCTGAGAATCCAGCCTAAATGAACCATCACGTGTATAACCAATATCGCCACCGGGCATTTGAATTTGCAAAAAACCTTTGCCTTCAATCGCGACATCGAAGCTATTTTCTGTTTGTATAAAATTTCCCTGACTATGCAGTTTTTCTGTTGCAACTGTGCGCACACCACTACCCAACATTAAACCCGATGGTAGATTGGTGTCCTCACTGGTTTTACCACCAGGCTGACGTATATTCTGATAAATTAAATCCTGAAATATCCCCCGGCCACGTTTAAAACCATTTGTGCTAACGTTCGCAAGGTTATTGGAAATAACAGCCATACGTGTCTGCTGTGTTTCCAGACCTGTTTTTGAAATCCATAATGCGCGATCCATAAATACCTCGATCTCTTTATTTTGTGTTTTTCTGTAAAACGTTTTGTTAAATTAAATATCTTTTAATTTGAAACGGCAACATCTATACCAAATCCAAAAACCTTATTTCTACTTACCAACGTATTTAAACTTTCTGAATAAAAGATGAATACACTAAGTTGTTACTTAACTCATTTTCATTAATGCATCGGTGGACTTATCTACCTCTTCCGCCGTACTCATCACTTTAACCTGCATATCAAAACTTCGAGTGAGCGAAATCATTTTTGCCATTGCTTCAACAACACTCACATTACTTCGCTCAAGCGTGCCGGGCATTATTTTTACATCCGCATTCGCCAAAGCTGGCTGATTATTCTTTTGTCTAAAAAGTCCATCACGGCCTTTTTCTAAGTCAGATATATTTGGGTTAACTAACCTGACTCGATCAATCTGAGCTAACTGTGCAGCGGCCTGACCAACAGGTCTAATCGTTATAGTGCCATCAGCACCAATCGTTAGTGTCTCATAGGGTGGAATACTAATCGGACCGGCATTTCCCATCACTGGTAATCCACTTCCGGTAACAAGTAAGCCCTGTGGAGTTGTTCTAAAATCACCGGCGCGCGTATAGGCCTCTGTTCCATCTTTTGCCTGAACAGCAAAAAAACCGTCTTGTTGAATCGACATATCTAACGGGCGACCTGTACTTTCTACAGGACCAGGTTCAAAATTAATTCCGGGTTTTTCCGTCATAGCAAATGCACGGGTTGGAAGCCCCGGCCCAAAGACCGACATACTTCGCTGTTGCGCTAAATCTTCGCGAAAACCCGTTGTACTAACGTTAGCTAAATTATTACTGTTCATCCCCTGCGAAATCATAACTTCTTTCGCACCCGACATTCCGATGTAAAGCATCCGATCCATGATCGATTCCTTAATTAATTTGATTCACAAAATAAGGAATTGCAAGAGGTAGGCCTAAAGAGAAAAAAACGGGGGAAATAGATAGGAAATAAAAAAACCGAACCTTAAATAGGCCGGTTTTTTATAAAATATAAAATAATATTGAAAAAGTGCTTAAAAAATTATCGAATATTCAACAATGTTTGTGTTAATTGGTCTGCTGTACTAATTACCTGCGCATTTGCCTGATAATTTCGTTGCGAAATTATCATATTTACCAATTGATCGGCAATTTCTACTGTGGATGCCTCCAGCGCACCGGACTGAAGAAGGCCAAGACTTGCCGTACCCGGTTGCCCAAGTACCGTATCACCGGCATCAAATGACTCACTCCAAAGTGAATCGCCTTTTTGATTTAGTCCTTGGGGGTTTGGTACATTCGCTAATGCAACCATACCTAACACTTCTGCATTACCATTTGTATATCGGGCAAATACAACACCATTTTTCGCAACATCGAACCCGGTTAACCGGCCAGTTGTAAAACCATCCTGCGATAATTCATTTACCGCAAAATCATCCCCATATTGAGTAGTCGCTCCAAAGTCTATTGTAATCTGAACATCGGCGGCACCTGTTGAAGGCCGAAAAAGATCGTACACTACCGACTTTGAAACTGAAGCAGGATCACCAACAGTGCTTGTATCAAGCAATGTCCCATCATTATTGAACTGTAAAAGAGCTGCATTACCAGCCGTTCCTGCCACTGAAACAGCTGGCGGCACTACTGCTGGTGGTGGTAATCCATTGTTAGTCGGCGGCACTTCCTGACCATCGATGTAAGTTACTACCTGCCACAAGTCATTTACAATCGGGTCTACCCCTGGAGCAGGAAGAGGATCCGGATTACTTATTTTTCGATAATATAATTGTGCTGTATGGTCCCCACCCAGTGAATCATAAACTGTCGTTGCCGTTACGTGATGAAATGTTGTTGGGTCATTAGGATCAAAGGGAGTTACCCCTGTACCATGCTCATAATAAGCACCAGCAGTTCCTAACGGAATATAATCCGCGTTCGTAATATTACCATCCAAGTTTACGTTAACGTCTACCGATGTTGTCGCGATAGGCGCTCCAATTGTATTACTTAGCGTTACCGACTGTAAGGAACCTGTATTAAATAATGTATTACTAGCGCCGCCGGCACCAGTTACTACCGGAGGAAATACTTGAAGTTTTTGCCCTGTAGAATTGACAACATCACCATCACGATTTAAACCGAAGGTTCCGTTACGTGACAAATAACGCCCTTTATCGTCATTAACAATAAAAAAACCCTGTCCGGTAATCGCTATATCAGTACTGTTATCGGTGTACTCAATATTACCCTGCGAGAATAGTTGGCGTATATTCGACGTTCGAACACCACTACCATTAGTCACTGCTGAAATTCCACCGTAAGCAGATGCGTAAACATCGACAAACTCTGCTCTGGATTGTTTAAACCCTGTCGTTGCCGCATTGGCAATATTATTCCCGGTTACTTTTAAATCCGTTGCTGATGAATGTAATCCACTCAATGCGATTCTAAACGGCATAGCTCTACTCCTTTTTATAACGAGACAGCAAAATACTTTTTAATTAAACTAATGTAATAGCATTAGGGTAATGTTCTTTTGTTAAAAATAATTATCTAAATAATTTCACGTCAAGAGAGAATCTCTCTGACCTGACTCATAGTACGCTCACCAATACCGGACACATTCAATTTCATTTGCTGCCCATTTCGACCCAGGGTTACGCTTTCTACCGGCGCTATCATCATGGTATCAAGCGAAGTGGATTGTCCGTCTATAATGGCGCTAGCGCGGATTTTATAGCTCCCTGCTTCCATCATTTCGCCCTTGTTATTTGTGCCATCCCAAGCGAACTGCACCACACCTTCTTTTTGTTCACCCATACCAACAGTTTTCAAAACTTCACCCGACTTAGAAAGCACTTCAAACTTAACGTTAGATGTTGATTGTTCCAGCTCAACCGCACCAAAAAAGCGATTACCTTCACCCTCGGGTAAAAAGGCTTCATCTCCAGGTACACGTACAAAACGACCAACCATACTCGATGCCTGCAAAGCTTGGTTGGAAACCATCGAGTTACTTAAACTATCCAGTGTTTTCTGCATGTCCTGCAAACCCTGAACAGTACTAAATTGCGCCATTTGCCCGAGGAACTCACCGTTTTCCTGCGGCTTCAAAGGATCCTGGTGCGCCATCTGAGCCACCATCAATTTTAGAAAATCCTCTTGCGCTAAACTATTTGCATCTTTATTCGTATCCTTTGTTTTATTCTGGATACCAAGTTGATCAATTAATGGATTTGAGTTATTAATAGGATCAGCCATAACATGTCCTCCGGACGATATTGCTTGTCTTTAAATTAGTCTTTAAATTAGTCTTTAAATATATTATTTCTATTTCTACATGCTCATTTATTTCGGCACAACACGCTCTCTTTGACAGCTACTCAGGGCGTATATATTTTATTTCATCGCAAAAAAATAAATGCACTGATTAGTTACTACCGACCTAGCTGTAATGTTGCCATTAACAACTGCTTAGTCGTATTCATCGCTTCAACATTATACTGATAGGATCTCGATGCGGAAATCATATTTGCCATTTCTTCTATCGCATTCACATTAGGCAAAAAGATATACCCTTCTTCATTTGCTAATGGATGCTCAGGCTCATAACGCATGCGTAACTCTGACTGACTTTCAACAATACCTTCTACCTTTACACCAGTCGTTGCCGGGTCATCATTAAACATATCCATGGCTGCAGAAAACACCGGATGTCTTGCACGATAGGTTGTATCTCTATTGCTACTTACCGTTTCTGCATTAGCAAGATTACTGGACGTGGTATTCAATCGAATAGACTGCGCACTTAAGGCAGAACCGGAAACATCAAAAGCACCTAATAAAGACATTTATTATTCTCCCTTAATCGCGGATGTGAGGGCCTTAATTTTACCCGACAAAAAACTTAAACTACTTTGGTATTGCATGGAGTTCTCGGCAAATTTTGCTTTTTCTATTTGGGCATCCACCGTGTTTCCATCAATAGAAGCCTGAAATGGTTGTCTGTATAACAATTCAGCAGATCCTGCACTATAACCACCTGGTTGTATGTGTTTTGCATTTGTGGTTCTAATGCTTCCGCCGCTGCTTCTAGCTTCTGCATTTTGCAACACCTGGCGAAAATCAAGATCACGTGCCTTAAAGTTCGGCGTATCGGAGTTGGCAAGGTTTGAAGACAATATGGCGCTGCGTTTTGCACGTACATACAGCGCTGTTTCATGTATACCCATTGCCTTGTCCAAATTGAATCTCATGATTTTCTCCAGATCGTTTACTTTTAATATGTTTCAGTTGTAAATAGCAATTGATATGCCATCAATTAGATATATTCCAGCCTATTATAAAATCCATATTTATCATGCAGATGGAGTCGAATATGACTCAGAAACAATATCGAAACTAATAACTTTAAGGAAGTGCAAGCAAGGAAGCGAAAGAAGGCGGCAATCAAAGAGACAAGAGCGGCAAAGCAAGGCCGTAAAAACAGCCTAAAACTAAAGTGCGTAGTTATGGCGCGTATTGATAAATTACACCACCCGGCGTTCTCACCATTTTATATATCGCTGTGTAACGCGTGGGTGACTCAGAACTACCAAGATATAAATACCCGTCGGGATTAGTTACACCAGCCATACGCGTTAAAATATCGGTTTTAAACTCTGATGAGAAATAGATCAATACATTGCGACAAAATATTAAGTCAAATTTGCCCAACGAGGTAAAACTCTGCTGTAAATTTAATGGTTTAAATGACACACGTGACCGAACTTCCGGAACAACTTCCCACAAATCCTCATTTAGCGTGAAAAATTTTCTTCGACGCTCCTCAGAAACTCCGCGCTTCATCGCGGCTTCATCATATTTTGCACGCTTGCTGTAATTTAGCATGCTGGTTGATATGTCTGTCGCAATTACCTGTATACCTCGAGGGAAAACACCCGCATTTTTAGATATGTATTCCTGAATAACCATGCTGATAGAATAAGGTTCCTGCCCGGATGAACAGGCCGAGGACCAAATTATAATTGGTCTGTCTTTTATTTTTGATAACTCGGGTAAAATTGTTTCTTTCAATACTTCATACGGGTAAGTATCTCGAAACCACATAGTTTCGTTAGTCGTCATTGCATCTATAATCTGTTCGCGTAAACCGGCATTTCCCGATTTTTTTAAGTGCTCTAGCAGTTCCGTATAACTAGCTAGCTCGCGATCTTCCATCAATCGATTTAATCGACTACTAACAAGGTAGTGCTTACTTGTACCCAGCACAATACCTGTAGCTTCTTCAAGATAGCTGCAAAAATCGCTATATTCCTGATCTGAGATAATTCTTTCTTTCAAGTTTATTCTCTAATTTTAAATAATTAATCGTCTACCGCCGGTACTTTAACAAGCACTTTAATTAGTACTAATATATTGGCACTAGAACAAATGGGTTAATTTTATTTTACAGACCGCGTTCTTCAAGTTTAGGTACAAAATCGAGAATTCTCTGCTTTATCTCTATAATCAAATCATCGCTATCAAATTTTGACAGAAATCCATCCGCATTAACTTTTTCCAACAAGCTGGAATCAAATACACCGCTTAATGATGTATGCAACAAAACAATTAAACCAGAAAGTGCCTGATTTTTACGAATTTCGCCTGTTAATGTATAGCCATCCATCGCCGGCATTTCAACATCTGATATCACAATTGCCAAGCGTTTTAATTCTTCTGAGTCCTCTTTCGCCCACAATTCAAGCTGATCCAGCGCCAATCTGCCATCGTTACACACAGTATACGAAAGCCCTAGCTGATTAAGAGTACGTGTTACTTGATTACGTGCAACAGAAGAGTCATCTGCGACCAATACATGACAACGACTTGCAATTGCCTGGAACTCTTCATCTTCTGTGCCTGGGTTTGATGCCGCTAATTCATCCCCTGCAGCACCTGTAATTTCATAAAGCACTTTTTCTACATCAAGTATTTCAACCAGCTCATCATCAACGCGCGTAATGGCGGTCAAATAATGGTCATTACCTACCATTTTAGGTGGTGGTAAAATATCTTCCCAATGCATATTAATAATATGCTCAATTTTCGGTACCAAGAAACCCTGAATTTTTCGATTATACTCAGACACAATTATAGAGCTAGTCGACAATTCAGTATTTTCAGGCATCCCTAATGCCAGTTTCAAATCCACAACCATAAATGTGATACCCCGCATATTAGCAAGCCCGAGTACCGCTGGATGTCCGCCAGGCATTCTAGTTAATTCTTGGCAGGACACAACTTCTCTGACCTTAAATACATTAATACCGTAACGTTGCGAGCCATGTAGACGAAACAACAAAAGCTCAAGCCTACTTTGGCCCACAAGGCCTGTTCTTGCATCAACCTCATTTAAAACATTACGACTTGGGTTCTCACTCATTTTTTTACCACAATCAATATACTTCACTTATCTATCGGCAGCTTTTCTGTATTCCTTTACGCTATAAAAATTACCAATACACATTACCAATACACAGCACATTCATCTTTTACTAAATATCTGCATTGTTTTTGCACTCATTTGATCAAGCATATCTATATGCTCGACAATTACCCTCGACTTTACCGGGACCTTAAGCAGTTACTAAAACCCTAAGTCCAATCAGGCGCCATCACTTTATTATCCAATCAACCAGAAGTTAGGCATTGTCTTTGCATTTTCTACATCAATAAAGGGAAAACATTATGCGACTATTCTATTTTTTACTAATGCTATCGATGATTGGAACAAGCGCAGCAAGTACTGCGAAACAATATCATTCGCACGATGACATACGGTCTACCGTAAATGATTTTTTGCAAAATAGCCTTCAACTCAGTAAAGGTATCGAGCTTAAAACCACTGTTAGTCACTTAGATCCACGACTTAAACTAACAAGATGCGATATACCACTAAGTGCATTTGTTTCATCAGATATGAATCAAAATGCTAAGTTCTCAGTTGGCGTAAAATGCACTGACCAAAAACCATGGTCACTTTATGTGTCTGTTAACGTGGAAAAATTTACTAATTTATACGTTGCTTCCAGCCCTCTTTCCCGCGGCGAAGCAATAACTGAAGATAATATTCAACAAGTAAAGCGCGACATAAATAAATTAAGAAGCGGTTTTTACACCAACAAAGATGAATTAATCGGCATGGTTGCAAAACGAAGCATTCGTGCGGGCACAATATTCAGCAACAAACATATCACACCACCAATGATTATTAAGAGAGGCGATAATGTCGATATTGTTGCAAAAACCAGCTCAATCCTCATTCGCATGCCAGGGAAAGCCATGACTGATGGTGCCAAAGGACAGAGGATTCGAGTAAAAAACAATTCCTCCCGGAGAATAATTAATGCAATTGTAGTCACTCCAGGACTGGTTAAAGTTAGGATGTAATTATTTAATAAGTTTATTATTTTCAACAAGTTAAAATAATTCTAGATGATTACTAAAGTACTAGATAAAAGGCATGAGTCGATTGTGTGGGGGAAAACTTTAGACTTTTTAATTTTTTTTCTAAAGGTTTAAAGAATGTAGCCGTTAACCGAGTAGAATCAATTCGTACTTAAGGAGCTATAAAATGTCAATTAACCCATTATCTAGTGCTATCGGCGCAAAAACGAATCACATTAGTGATAGTCAACAATCTAAAAATGTTGGGCACGAGGTAAATCGAAACAACACCGCGCAATCAGGAAATGCTGCACCTGCTGCATCTGACACCGTCAGTATCACAGGAACAGCCTCCCAATTGCAGGCACTTGAAAAACAACTCGCCAGTTTGCCAGTTGTTGATGTGCAGCGTGTTGATTCGGTAAAGCGCGAAATTTCCAATGGCACATTTGAAATTAACCCACCTCGTATTGCAGATAAGATGATTCAAATTGAATCAGCGATTAGTCAAAGGCTGGGATAATATGTCTCCAAATACATCACAAAAAACGTTTCATGAACTTGCCAGAGCATTACTTGAAAAACAAATAATGCTAACGGATAAACTTAACGTTCTACTACAACGGGAATATGATGTATTGAGCTTACTCAATGTGGATTCACTTGATGTACTGGCAAACGAAAAGCAACCGATTATTCTTAATATTGATACATTAAATCAACATTGGTTATCTTTACTGGAGCTTGAAGGCGCTACGCTTGACGTGAAAGGCATTTATACTTTTTTAAAAACCTATGACAGTAATAAATCAACTAGCATTTTTCCTTTATGGGAAAAACTGTTAACTCAGGCAAAGGAATGCCAGCGCTTGAATACGATTAATGGTGCAACATTAACCTTACGTAACCAGGCAACTCAGCAAGCAATGTCAATCCTCCGTGGCCATACCCCCGGCGACTCACTGTATGATTTACAAGGGTCTGAAACACCGAATTATGCAGGCGGCCGCAGCATAGCAAAAGCCTAAAAGGCTATGTAGGTCTCACAGACTCACAGTATTATGCGATCGAGATCAGCCGGCTCATCAACATCCCATAACACGGGTTGAATAGCCGGCTTTAATGCCAGTAAACGCACTTTATTGAGTGTTTGACGATAGACATCTGCACCACCCCATTTAATTCCTGAAAATATTTCAGTACGCAATTGCTGCCTCACAGCCAGTAACACGTATCCGCCATCTTCCGCCGGTGTGATTACAACATCATCCTTACTATTTAAGCTTGCAAACACGATGCGAATTTTGTCTCTGTTTAATACCGGGCAATCTGAACCAATAATACAAACGCTCTCATATTCACCAAGCATGCTCTGAATAGCATTTGCCATTCTTTCACCCAAATCATCGCCAGACTGTTCATGCAAGGTTATCGCATAATCAGCAAGACAGGACTGAAAAAAAGAATGCCCCATGTTTTCCGAACACCATAAATGGCTATCCCATTCACCTTCACACACCACATTTGTTAGCGTATGGCGAAGTAATTTACCGTGATATTCTGCCGCACCTTCTTCACCCAAAGCGGGAATCAACCGCGTTTTTGCCAACCCGGCAATAGGTGGTTTTGAAAAAATAATGAGGGCATTGTTTTTGTTCATAACCTTTTTCATAACCTTTTTTTCATAACTTTTTTCATAAATATCTTTTTTTAAGCTCATCAGGACTCGAACCCAAAAAATAGGCCAACCGTAACTGCCACATTAAAATAATTGTTCGCCAAATACCGTACTTTTCCCACCGCCTGCTAGATGTAATTACTCGCGTCGATATACACAGCGGTAAATCAATTTTTTTAAGCATTTTCGATAACGCAACATCTTCCATCAATGAAATATCAGGAAATCCACCCAATTTGACAAATACTTCCCGGCGAACAAACATCGCCTGATCCCCCGTCGCAATACCGGTAAAACAGGACCGAAAATTCATCATTTTTTCAATAATCCGAAACATTAACTCACTCCCCGATAGACTCACGTCAAACCGTCCCCAGGGTTTATTTTTATGCTGCATTTGACGGGTAATTAATTCGAAAAAATTTGTTGGTAAGATTGTATCTGCATGAAGAAATAAAAAAACAGAACCTGACGCACAAGCCGCCCCCTTATTCATCTGCTTTGCCCTACCGGCTTCTGAAACCAGTAAATGATCACAAAGCTTATCTGCAACGTTACAGGTTTGGTCTGTGCTTCCACCATCTACTACAATAATTTCACATTGTTTACTGCGAAAAGATTGCAACGGCACTAGAAATTGCTCTAACGATTCAGCTTCATTAATGACTGGAATAATAATACTGATAACTTCAGGGCTGTTTTGCTCAGTCCCCAAGCGCACCACCACAACTACTTCCCTGCCCTGCAGTACAACCATAACAATGATCGGCAATCACAATCGATTTGTCGTTAATATTTTCCTGAGCTAAAGTACTGATATGCATTGCGCGTTGATTTTTTCCTTTAAGAGGCAACTCTAACATTTGATTAAAATCACAATCAAATAAATCACCGTTATAATCAACGCTAATTGTATTCAAACACATAACACCATCAAGATTCGATGCTGAATAATTATCGCGGAGCAATTGCATATAGTCGGCAAACTGACCTTTAGATATCAGCATACTACCAAAACGTTTAATGGGCATATTGGTAATGGTAAACAGTTGATTAAAATCGACATCAAATTTTTCTTTTAAAATTTCTTTATACGACGCTTGTAATTCAACTTGTGATGGAGGCAAAGTAGGCCCTTGGGGATTATATACAAGGTTTAATGTTAAATCCGAATGTTCTTTTCCATACCCAAGTGAATTCAATTCAGCAAGGCCTTTAAGACTAGTATCAAACACGCCTTTACCTCTTTGTGTATCAACATTATCTTCAAGATAACAAGGTAAGGAGGCAACAACCTCCACATTGTTTTCTGCAAGAAACTCTGCCAGTCCATCTTGACCCGGTTCAGACAAAATAGTGAGATTACAACGATCAATCACTTTAATATTTAATTTTCTAGCCTCAGTCACTAAATAACGAAAGTGTGGATTCAACTCGGGTGCACCACCCGTTAAATCCAGTGTTTTAACATCGGATGATTTCAAGTAATCAATGACTTGATTAACTGTCTCTTCATCCATATTTTCTTTTCGTTTTGGCCCCGCATTCACATGACAGTGCAAACATTGCTGATTACAACGATAACCCAAATTAACCTGTAATGTTTCAAGTTTATTTCGACGAATCGGCGGAAAATCCGTTTCTCTTAACAAAGGCAAAGTTGCGTGCATTTTTTTCTCCTGAAAAATTTAATCTATTTAACTAATTACTATTTAACTATTTAACCGTTCTTACAA
>JAOTSL010000199.1 GCA_029864945.1 Gammaproteobacteria bacterium | reverse complement strand
TGATTCATCATAAATTAACAAATCAACTTCTTCTGCTACCGCATACTCTGGGCTTGTTTCATTAAGAAACTTTTCCACTTTAGATGATGCTGCAAGACGAATATGCCCCGGCTCTTGATAAATATAGACAACATAACAATCACCTTCGACCATTCGTTTTAACTGCTCATCAAACGGCACCAGCAAATCTTTGTTTAAACCCCAGTCAAGAAACGCGCCTACAAAATTAATGTTCCGCACTCTCAATAACGCCAAATCACCCACAACACCCTTTGGCTTTTTCGTCGTCGCGATTAACTCATCATCAGAGTCACAATAAATGAATACCTCAACCTCATCGCCAACTTTACAGTCGGTAGGAACATAAATCGCAGGCAATAGTATTTCACCCAATTGCTCTCCATCCAGGTATACCCCAAAATCAACTTCACGCGCTACTTTAAGGGTATTAAACTTACCAATATCAGTCATTATTATCTCTTTCAAATGGGAACAAAATCATATCATCACCGGAATGCCATTGGGGCAACTTAGTCATGACACACTTAAACATATCAGATTCTATAAACTTTTCCAGCCATCCCCTCAAATGAGAATAACGAGACTGGTCAAACCAGTTTTTATCGACGAAAGCAAACTGTCGGATAAAGGGGAAAATAGCAACATCTACCACCGAAACTTTCTCACCCATTAAATATTCAGTGCGAGAAAGTAATTTATCTAACTTTTCCAAAAATTCCTCACCCTGCGCACGATAATACTCAACATCATATGCAGGAAATCTATCTGCGTATTTATAATGATCCAGATGTATTTTAAATACATTGTCATTATGCGCGATTAAATCATTATCCAAATAATTAGTGACATCAGGTAAATTCATATTGTCATGATCGTTTTTCGACAACGCCCAAGACATAATGTCCAGACTTTCATCCAATACCGTATCATCATCCAGTATCAATACAGGCACGGTGCCTTTGGGTGAAGCGACCAACATTTCATCTGGTTTATCTTTAAATACGATTTCACGAATCTCTACACTGATTTCACTATATGCAACAATCATACGGGCACGCATCGCATAAGGGCAGCGCCGAAAAGAATATAGAACAGGAAGTGGCTTTAAGTTAGGCACAATACATCTCAATTAGATTAAGTACTCCCCCACCCACTCACCATCAACATAATCAACCGACAACTTACGCGCCCGCATTTTAATCGCATTCGTCGAGTCTAATTCTCGCTTTTCAGGGAAATTTTTAGCGAACTCAACCGGATCACAAGATGCTGCCTCAACTGGCCGAAACAATACAAACATATTATCAGTAACAGCGACCGAGTCATGCCTACAATCATCATGAAATAGAACTCGTTTTTTAACCACGCAACTAAAAAATAATTGCATTTCTACATATAATATTTTCTCGCGTGCAACTAAGACGCGATTCGCCCTCTTGCTCCACACGACTTCAAGCTGCTTACCATTTAAAGAAACTGATTTAGTAAATGTGTAAGGGTTTAACCACCGATCCAGCACATACAATAAATTCATTTTTCGACTAAAGGCAAAATAGGTACGCGCTAACATGGGGGATCCCTTATCTAATGAGCCATTAGGAGACTAAATTTATTACCGGTGCTTCTGAGAGTCACGAATCTTTTGTTTCTGCTCTTTACGGCGACAAATGGTTTCTTTTACTTCACCACCGATATGCATTTCACCTCTGCCTTTAGCGAGTTGCATTTGTTTTTCTCGCTCACTAAATCGCTTGCGCTGCTCTTCCGTTTTTTTACCGAAGCAACTCGGGCAACTAATACCGGCTTCATAGCGTTCATCAGCCTTATCTTCTTCTGTTATTGGTAAACGACAAGCATGACACTGATCGTATTTTCCTTTTTCTAGCGCGTGATTAACACTCACACGATTATCAAAAACAAAACACTCGCCCTCCCACATTGACTGGTCTTCCGGTACTTCTTCCAGGTATTTTAAAATACCACCTTCAAGGTGATAAACGTCTTCGAATCCGTTTTCTTTTAAATACGCGGTGGATTTTTCACAGCGTATGCCACCCGTACAATACATAGCTACTTTTTTATGTTTTTCTGGCGAAAAGTTTTCTTTTATATAAGCTGGGAATTCTCTAAATGTTTCCGTATGCGGGTTTATTGCGTCTTTAAAAGTGCCAATTTGAATCTCGTAATCATTACGTGTATCTATTAAAACAACGTCAGGATCTGAAATAAGCGCATTCCAGTCTTTTGGTTTAACATAAGTACCAACAATGTGCTTTGGATCTATCCCTTCTACACCCATGGTAACAATTTCTTTTTTGAGCTTTACTCTAGTCCGATTAAATGGCATCTCATCATCATAGGAAACTTTATATTTTAAGCTCGCAAATCGTTCGTCACTTTTGAACCAAGCGATTAACGCATCTATCGCTTGCTGGCTACCAGCAACAGTGCCATTAACACCTTCATTCGCTAAAAGTAACGTGCCTTTGATATTATTATCCAGCATAAAATCCAGAAGTGGGTTACGCAATTCTACGTAATTATCCAACGTAACAAAGTGATATAAAGCGGCAACAACAACCTGTGACATAAGCAAACCCAACGATTAATAATGCAGCGTATTATACGCTGCTCTCAGCATGAAGTAATCCCCTAATTCTAGCAACTGCAATACCACCAGATAAGCCACAAACCAAGGCTAACAAGTGTTCTACAATATTCAATAGGGTATAATTCAACAAATTAATCGACATAGATGACCAAAAACCCGATGAGACGTAAAAACCCACAAAAGAAAAGTACCCAACACGCATTACACAACCTTCACAACAGCCGCCCGATAATCGTGGATATTATCGACTTATCCAGAGGAGGTGCCGGTTTTGGCCGCGATGAAAATGGAAGAGCCACCTTTGTTCCATTCACCATGCCTGGCGATAAAGTTAAGGTTAAGCTCACTACAGCTAAAAGTAAGTATGCCGAAGGTAATCTGCTCGACATAATAGAACCTTCGTCAAAGCGCGTTGACGCACCTTGCAAGGCGTTTACAAAATGTGGTGGTTGTCAGTGGCAACACATTCCTTACGATACTCAATGGGAAACAAAAAAACAGGGGGTAATCAACTCTCTTAGCCTGAACAATATTAAATTACCTGCAGCTATTGAGGGATTTCCTGCAGAAAGTACCTGGCACTATCGTAATAGAGTACAACTACGAGGCTACAAAGATGAAATTGGTTTTTATGCCAATCAAAGCAACACACTCGTTGCAATCGAACAATGTGAAATAGCTCACGCTAATATTAACAGCACACTCTCATCGGTTAAGGAAAAAGGCAAAGAGTTTAAAAAGCCGTATAAGGTAGAACTCAATCTTTTATTAGACGGAACGGTTGCTGAAACCTGGAATGATGAACATGCTTCATCGGGATTTCGTCAGGTAAATGATGATCAAAACGAAAAATTAAAAGCCTGGATTAGCGAACTTATCCCTGACAATCAGCCTCTACTGGATTTATACGGCGGTGCTGGCAACTTATCTATCCCGCTGATGGATCGAGTTCCCGAAATTCATTGCGTGGATTCAAGCACCCCTGAAAATGAACAACCAGCAGCGCATTTTCACTATCACCGGGCAGCTGTCGAACCCTGGTTACAACAACAGACCGCAAACGGAAAAATAAAACAACAGGGCCCATGGACAGCTTTAATAGACCCTCCAAGAGATGGGCTGGGAAAAACCGGTGAAACAATTGTTCAGTACTTAAAACAACTGAATGTGACTGCTGTGGTTCTTGTCGGCTGTAAAACAGATCCCTGGTCTCGTGATATCGCTCACTTTATCGAACAGGGATGGAAATTAAAAAAAGTAGCCGTTTTAGATTTTTTTCCACAAACGTATCATGTGGAGTCCGCTGCTTTTCTAATACGTTAGCTTTTAGCTAACATCGCTATTGCGACAGCTTCAGCAATTTTAATTCCATCAACCGCGGCTGATAAAATACCACCGGCATATCCTGCGCCTTCACCGGCAGGATATAAGCCAGGGGTATTTATACTTTGAAATGTCGCATCACGCTTAACACAAACTGGAGATGACGTTCGCGTTTCGACACCAGTCAATACAGCATCATGGCTGGCATAACCTTTTAATTTTTTATCAAAAACAGGAATCGCCTCCCTCAGCGCCTCAATAGCAAAAGCAGGCAAAGCACATTCAAGGTTCGTTAACTCAACACCAGGCGTATACGATGGCGTAACAGCTCCTAGCTTAGTAGAGGTTTTATTAGCAAGAAAATCGCCTACCAGCTGCGCTGGGGCATTATAATTTTTACCGCCCATTACAAACGCCCTCGACTCCAGCTCACGCTGAAAATCCAACCCTGCCAGCGGACCACCCGGAAAGTCCTCCGGTGTAATACCAACAACAACTGCACTGTTGGCATTTCGTTCATTACGTGAATATTGACTCATGCCATTAGTGACGACCCGGTTTTCTTCTGATGTTGCAGCCACAACAGTACCGCCAGGACACATACAAAAGCTGTATACCGAGCGACCGTCTTTGCAATGATGAACCAACTTATAATCTGCAGCACCCAGCATAGGATGACCGGCATTTTCACCAAAACGGACCTTATCTATCATCGATTGCGGGTGCTCTACACGAAAACCAATGGAAAAAGGTTTTGCTTCAATGTAAACGCCCTGATCTAAAAGCGTCTGAAATGTATCACGCGCACTATGTCCTATAGCTAAAACTACATGCTCACTATGAAATACCGTGCCATCGGATAGCTCAACGCCCTTCACCTGCTGATTTTCAAGTACGAGCTTTTCAACCTTGCTTGAAAAATAAAACTCACCACCTAAAGACTCAATCTCTTCACGAATCTTTTCAACCATGCCAACCAGCTTAAAGGTGCCAATGTGAGGCTTACTAACATACAAAATCTCATCGGGAGCACCGGCTTTAACAAATTCAGTTAATACCTTTCGGCCATAGTTATTAGGGTCTTTGATCTGGCTATGCAACTTGCCATCAGAAAAAGTCCCTGCGCCACCTTCTCCGAACTGCACATTAGACTCTGTATTTAGCTTACGCTCCCGCCACAATGCAAAAGTGTCTTTGGTTCGTTCTCTTACTATTTTCCCACGCTCAAGAATAATAGGCTTGAATCCCATTTGAGCCAAAAGTAACGCCGCCAAAATACCACAAGGGCCTGTCCCAATAACAATTGGTCTGGCCTGTATGTTTTCGGGCGCATGGGCCAGCATTTTGTAACTTGTATCTGGTGACGGTTTAATATTTGGTTTGGATTGATTTAGATTCAGGACATCGTTTTCATCCTTAACGCTTACATCAAGAGTGTATACCAGCACAACTTTATTACGTTTACGCGCGTCGTAGCCTCTTCGAAAAATCGCATAATCTATTATATTTTCAGGGGCGAGCGACAAGCGCTCAGATATGGCTTCGTTTAACGCTGTATCTAGGTGATCTAGAGGCAATCGAATTTCGGTAAGTCTGATCATTTTACGAACACCTTAATACTTTGTTGCCAAAAAGGGAGGCATTCTACCGCAAACCGATTTTACCGAGAAGAAAAAGACGCGTGACACATTAATTTAAATAAGCCTTGCAGATGGCATGGATAATAACGTCGATCTATCATTAGTTTTATTAATGGCAATATTAGATCGCTTCTAAAAAACCTCCAAACCATCGTAATTACTGCGTTCTTTGTTTATCCACAAACTCTGTGGATAACTCTGTGGATGAATTGTTAGGAAGTGGCCTTTTTACCGATAACATAAGGCCTCCCGTTAAAACGGTCAAAAAACAACCTCACTCTTAACCTATTGATTTTAAAGGAAAAGTTAATTCATTTAATATATTTAAAATATTACAGTTTTATTATTCATTCATTATTGACAAAATATTTTGTCTGTGAATAAAGACAAAACTAATAGAAAACTTTCACTAAAATTTACTTGACTCATTCATTAACCTTAAAACTTTAATTCATTTTACTTATTACCTCACAAATATTTTGTTTTCTAGGAGGCTGTCGGACTTATCCGTTTGAAGCGAAAACTCATGGGGCCGAATCAGAATTTCTTATCATGTGAGGCGAATAGTGGTTCTATTTAACGAACATGATAAGAAATTCTGATCGGTATC
>JAOTSL010000198.1 GCA_029864945.1 Gammaproteobacteria bacterium | reverse complement strand
GTGCAATGTTGACAGGTTAACGCTGTCTGATTCGTTTTCGTCTTCTTGCCTTTCGAGTATGTTCATTAAGGAAAGGTAATTAACAATTTCACCTAGGGATGAGTCTTCTTCTGATTTGTTTCTGACGTTTTCTATCCAGGATAATAATTCGTGTACGTTCTCCATGCGCTTTTCCGCGACATTGGCATTTTTGCTGTTATCAATCAACCATGTTTCATAATCAAGCTGAGCGACCATGTCTCTGAGTGACTTCATGAAATTTTCGGCATTCATGTTTTCACTAATGCGAGAAACCCATGCTGTGAAGTCACGTAGATTTGTAATCGCTCGCGATGATAAACTTTGCTCTAAACCCAGTTCGTCACTCGCGCGAAATAATGACACGCCTCGTGAATGTGCATACTCCCCCAGTTTTGCCAGTGTACCCGGCCCAATTTCCCTGCGTGGTGTATTTACTACTCTTAAAAAAGCAGCATCATCATCGAAGTTGGCGATTATTCGTAAATAAGCCATGATGTCTTTTACTTCTGACTTTTCAAAGAATGATGTTCCGCCGCTTAAAAAATACGGTATGCGGTGGTCTCTTAATGATTTTTCTATCAGGCGAGACTGATGATTGCCACGATACAATATGGCATAGTCTGAATATTTTGTTCGTTTCTGAAAACGATGACTGAGAATTTCACTCACCACCCTTTCCGCTTCGTGCTCGTCATTTTTACAGGCGAGCACTTTGATTGGGTCGCCGTAACCTTTATCGCTCCATAATGCTTTTTGAAAAACATGGGGATTGTTGTCAATGAGTGTATTGGCTGCTTTTAATATTCGCCCGACGGAGCGATAATTTTGCTCAAGCTTTATTACTTTTAAACTTTTATAGTCCTGACTTAATTGCGCTAAGTTTTCAGGCTGCGCTCCGCGCCATGCATATATTGATTGATCGTCGTCTCCCACAACCGTTAATCCATTACGACCACCGACGAGCATTTTTACCATTTCATACTGGCAACCATTGGTATCCTGATACTCATCTACTAACAAATAGTGGATTTTATTTTGCCAGCGTACAAGCGCCTCTGGGCTGCGAGAAAACAAATCAACCGGCAAATATATCAAATCGTCAAAATCTATGGCGTTATAGGCGTTTAAACTGGTTTGGTATTTTTCATATAAGGAGGCTTGCGCTACATCTAGCTTATCTTCTGCTAAAGACATGGCTTTTGCGGGGTCGATTAAGGCATTTTTCCAGGAAGATATTTTCCACTGCAGTTGTTTTATTTGATCTGCATCATCGGCTAAATTGCCGGATGATATTTCTTTTAATAAGGCGGCGACATCTTGTGAGTCAAAAATTGAAAAGCCCGTTCTCAGCCCAACACTTTTTAATTCTTGGCGAATAATATTCAAGCCTAGAGTGTGAAAGGTTGATACTTTTAAGCCGCGTATTTTGTTTTTGTCCAAAATGCTGGAGATTCGCGTCTTCATTTCTTTTGACGCTTTATTGGTGAAGGTTACTGCGGCAATGTTATGCGCTTTAACCCCACACTGCTCAATTAAGTAGGCGATTTTGGTTGTGATTACACGGGTTTTTCCACTACCTGCACCTGCCAGCACCAGTAAGGGGGTATCAATATATTTCACCGCTTCTTTTTGGCGCGGGTTTAACTGATCTATGTTCATTTTTTAACTGGGTTCCAACAAAAAAAGGCTAAATAGCAAAAAGATTATTCTAATTTTGTCAGTATTTTATTAGCGCTTTCGGATGTATCAAACCATTGCTTAACGATAGGGATTGATAAACGTTTTTTGGCGCTTAAACTGACGAGATCTAACTCATCTAACATGGTGAACAAGGTGTTCATATCCCGCGGGATTCGACGTAATAAATAGGCTACGACATTATCAGGCAGTTCAAAGCCTCTTAGCATGGCTCTTGATTGCAATGCTTTGGATTTGTTTTCATCTGTCAATGTTTGCAAGTGAAAAACAAATCCCCAGGTCAATCGTGAAATCAGATCAGGTAAAACCAACTCGGTTTCTTTTAGGCTTTTTTGGCCAGAAATAATGACCTGTGCGCCGGTTTCAAATGCACGATTATAAAAAAAGAATATCGCTTGCTCCCATTTTTTTGATCCGGCTATTGCGTCAATATCATCGATACAAACGAGATCAAAATTTTCAAGCTCATCAAGTATGTTTACATTAAATTCGACATCGTCATTTAATGGAATATAGGCGGCTTTCATACCCTGTTCGCTTGCTCTTAAACAAGCCGCCTGCAACATGTGCGTTTTGCCTGAACAATGAGCGCCCCAAACAAATATAGAGCCGTCACTCATCGCTTTGCTCACACTATTTTTTATGTGCGAGAACGCAACTTCATTTCCCGGCGTATAAAAATTAGTAAAACTGGCTTCGTCACGTATGGTAAGTGAAAGAGGAATTTGATTAGAAAGCATATTACCCCGTGTAAAGTTGACTTTGCAGATAACGTTCATGGGCGTGACGAACCAATACCATCACAACCGCTGCAACCGGTAAGGCGAGCAGTATTCCAAAAAAACCAAACAACTGGCCACCGGCCATTACTGCAAAAATAACAGCAACCGGGTGCAGCCCAATTTTATCGCCAACTAATAGTGGCGTTAGTAAAAAGCTTTCAAAAATTTGACCGACACCAAACACCAAAAATACAGGCAACAGTTGATACACATCTTGAAACTGCACCATCACTGCAACTCCGGCAACAATGATTCCCACGATAAAACCCAAATAAGGAACAAAACTCACAATGCCGGCCAGCATACCTATTAGCAATGAAAAATCCAGACCAATCATCCATAATCCGATACTGTAGATTGTGCCAAGCGCAAACATAACCATTAGCTGACCGCGCAAAAATGCACTTAACACGGAATCTGAGTCTCTTACTATTTCGATAACGCTGGCTTGTGATTTTCTTGGCATTAGTTCTAAGATACGCTCTTTTAAAATATCCCAGTCACGTAACATATAAAATGTGAGCACAGGTATTAGCGCAATGTTAATTACCCAGCCAATAATGGCCATCCCTGATTTTGAAACCGTACCTACTAGCCCTGCTGCTACACCACCGGCCTTGGTCCAATGATCTTTTATTGTTGTTTTAATTTCAGCAAAATCCAGCTCCAAACCACTTATACCTAAGTTACTTATAAACCAGGGCAATACGATATTCTGAATCCAGTCTAGGTATTTGGGGATGGCTAAAACAAAGTTGCTTAACTGACGCTCAATCATAGGCAGTAGTATAAAAAGCAGCGTTAAGAGAAACATGGTGATAATCAAAAATACAATCAATACAGAAATTCCACGCGGGATTTTTTCTTCCAGCTTATCTACCAGCGGATCGCCTATGTACGCAAGCAGTGTTGCAACAAGAAACGGCATTAATACTGGCGATAGCAAATAAACCAGCCCACCGATGCAAAGCCCGCCTGCCAATAAAATCAAAGATCTAGATTCTGTCATCTCTTCACATTGCTCTTATTGTTCGCATACGCGGTAACCGCCCGTCTTCCCCAAACTATTACATAGTCCATTCCACTAAGTATAATCGTAACCAATGTCGCCATCACCATCCAGTCAATAATATGCAGGGGGATTTCTGTCAGTTGCTGACTCAACACGCCGGTAATCATTAATATTTGCATAAACGTGTTGAATTTGCTGATAAAACTCGGCGCCATTTCAAATTCACCGATGAGCTTATGGTAGGCGTAACCACCGGCAACAATGATAATGTCTCGACCAAATACTGCCACAACCAGCCAAATTGGTATCAGTCCGACATAGGTCATGGCGATGTAAGCGCTGACCAACAGCAGTTTGTCTGCTAGCGGATCTAAAATGGAACCCAATCGGGACTGCCAGTGAAAGTGTTTTGCTAAAAAGCCATCAAGCCCGTCAGACAAGCCTGCTATAACAAAAAGGATCAATGCAAAAACATAATTACCATTGAGAATGAGTGTTACAACAGGAAAAATAAGTATGATGCGCAACACACATATTAGGTTTGGAATATCTTTTAACTTCAACTTCATGGCAGTAAGCGATAACTCAACCTGCTATTATTACTTGCTTCGATAGCAAAAGGGTCTTCTGATGTTAGCAACACCTTACCGAGTTTAATCGCCTGTTTTAATGCATCTGAATTACTACGCAAATCAAGACGATAAACCAGTTCATCACCCTTTATTTGTGCAAGCTCAGCACGCTTAATAGAAGAAAGTGCGGCAAAGTATGTATTTACACGCTCATAATCCGACAGAGTCTTTACTTCGGTAACATGAATCAGAAACTCACTGTCATCCTGCACTGAAGAGATATGCGCATATTTCAAAGCCAGTCTATCCGCCAACTGATCAAGCCCGTCAATCACTGCAGTCTCAAGATCCGGGGCTGTTACTTGCCAATTGAGCTCATCAGTACCCTGATACAAAGTCCATCGCGTTTGCCAAACACCAAAAGTATCGCGAAATAATCTTGCCGACAAAATGGCCTCAGGCAGATACCGCAAAGATGCATTTTTTATAGGATCTTTGAAACCACCCCATACATCAGTTACGTTAATACTAATCTGATCTTCAAGATCCAGTAACGGAAAAAGCATAGGAAGACCCCGTTTTTCAGCCTGTTTTTGAATATAGGCTAGCAGCGGCGTTGATTCATTTGAATCTAATAAAATGCGTCTCTCGTCACCCTGCACAGCAACCCACAACAAGGTTCCAGGCCTTGTTTCACCCCAAACTGGTAATTTTTGCTTCCATAAACTATTTGTTACTGCCCTTTCATCAAACCGCACCACTAACTTCTGAGTTGGCTTTTTGATTGCCTCTGGCTGATGAACCGGTTCAACATTTACTTCTGGCTCGACCTGTTCATTTATTAGCTCATTTATCCCAAGCTCTGCATCAATCTGATCAGCCCGAGTTACTGCTGGCTGATCAAAAACCGGCTCAACCAATACCTCATATCGAAAGCTGCTGACATACCGTCGAGCATTTTCAATCATCAATTGACCAGTTTCGGTAGAAGCGAGATCCCGTCTACCGGTTATCCGCACTAATAAAATCTCGAATGCTTCTTTGCTCGCCTTTTTGCGATCGTTTCCACTCTGGGACATAACCGGAACACCAACCTCAAACAAGTTTTTGAGTATTGTGGCGTTAGCCGGAGAGAAAATGGCTATGCAGAGGGCGAATATCAGGAACTTTAGGATTGATTGCTTCAAAGAAATTGCCAATGCCTTACCTATATATTAGGAAAAATTAAGGAAAATTAGAAAAATAAAAAACGGTACGAAAAACGCAATATTCATAATAGCAAAAATCATACTGTATAGCGTTCTTAAAACTGCTTTTTTTATAATCCACTCTTAAGGTATAATGCCGTCCAATTTGTCGCCTGATTTTAGCTTTTAGATATCACAGCAGCCAACTAAATAACTGTCCCACTATACAATATAGAGAATCCCGCAATCGTGAAAAGTTCATCGTTAAATTATCGTGAAGCCGGCGTCAACATTGATGCAGGCAATAAGCTGGTAGATAAAATTAAACCAATGGCGGCCCGCACGCGTCGTCCTGGGGTGCTATCCGGCCTTGGCGGTTTTGGTGCATTATTCGAGGTTCCTATCGACAGATACAAGAAACCTATTCTTGTTTCCGGCACTGACGGCGTTGGCACCAAGCTTAAATTAGCGATGGATATGGGCAAACATGACACGATCGGCATCGATCTTGTCGCTATGTGTGTTAATGACATAATAGTCACCGGTGCCGAGCCTTTGTATTTTCTTGATTATTATGCAACTGGCAAACTGGATGTAGATACCGCTGCCAGCGTAGTTGAGGGTATTGCAAAAGGCTGCGAGCTATCAGGTGCAGCACTCACTGGCGGCGAAACAGCAGAAATGCCGGGCATGTATAGTGGTGAAGACTATGATGTAGCCGGTTTTTGTGTCGGCGTTGTAGAGAAAGACGAAATTATCGACGGAAAATCCGTCGCAGCCGGCGATTGCCTTATTGGTATCGCTTCATCAGGCGCTCATTCAAACGGCTATTCCCTGATTCGCAAAATCATTGCACATGTTAGTGCCGACCTAAACCAGCCTTGCGGCGACGGAACATTAGGCAGCAAATTACTTGAGCCTACGCGAATTTATGTTAAGTCTTTGTTATCTCTTCAAAAAGAAATCAAA
>JAOTSL010000022.1 GCA_029864945.1 Gammaproteobacteria bacterium | reverse complement strand
CACCCCTCGTATTGCCTATGAATTAACCCTCATAAATAACGACAGCCTTCAACCAGCAGGAGGGGAGGATCGCTTACTCGCTTTTGCTACAGGTGGGCAACAAATTGCTCAGCCAGCAATGTTAAAGCCGTATGATATTGCAGCAAGTGATGGCGTTATCGTTGTTACTGATAGCTTGCTGAATGTGGCGCATGTGTTTGATGTGCGAAGAAAAAAGATGTTTCCTATCGGCTGGCGAAAAGAAGGCAAGCTTAACAAGCCTTTAGGGGTGGCAATGGATGGCGCTCAAAATATATACATTGTTGATGCTGGTCGAGGTGCGGTTGTAAAATATGACCGTCAGGGATTGTATTTGGCGACTTATGGTCACAGAAGTGATTTTTCTCGTATTAGTGATGTGGCCGTGTCTCAGGCGGGGGATAGAATTTACATACTTGATCGAGGAGGTGTCGAATCCAGCAGTCATCGCGTTACACTTTATGACGGGAGTGGCGTAAAGCAGAAGGTCATAGGGCGGCGAGGGCATAAAGCAGGAGAGTTTAACCACCCTACTCAGTTGGCATTAGGTAAAAATGGCAAGATTTATGTGCTGGACTCCGGCAATTTCCGCGTGCAGGTATTTGATGCGCAGGGTAACTATGAAAGGCACTGGGGTAGGCCGGGTAATAAAACTGGTAATTTTGCACGACCCAGAGGGATTGCGGTTGATGATTTGAATCGCGTCTTTGTAACAGATAGCGCATTCCAAAATTTTCAAATATTCAATGATGTAGGTCAATTGTTGCTTAGTGTTGGTGATGGTGGCGGGCAAAATCTACCTGGTCGATATATGTTGCCAGCCGGTATTGCGGTCGATGAAACGCAGCGGGTTTATGTTGTGGACCAAATTCGCAGAAAAGTAGAGGTGTATAGGATGCTGCAAGCGGGTGACGTTACTGCTGGCTCAAAAACTGAGTAGCGAACGCTCGATGTGAATGCGCGCCTTGCAAACTGAAGCGAACAAATATTAAACTAATGCGTTTGAATCGTGATAAATTGTTCGTTTTAATAGCAATCCCCGGCCCCTGATATCATGTTAAACAGGCATAAAAACATAGGTTTGAGTATTGCGTTACCCCCCTTACTCGTCTAGAGTAAGGCTTCTTTTGAATCGAATAAAAGTGATAAGTTCAAACTGCGTGAAATAAAAACAAATTGAATTGGCTGCTGGGTAATTGGTAAGCAAATTCTAAAGCGTCAAGCAGTTACGCAAACCCATCAGGCCTGGTTTTGGTTACTAACGTAATAAAGGTCGGCGGTTCAGGATGATGAAAAATATAAAAAAACCAGCAGCGTCAAATTAAGATGTTCGCAAACAAACATGAGTTGATGAGGGAGGGGGGATGAAAGAAAACCAACGCGGAAAAGCCCTGAAGAAAGGGTTGATGCTTATTGGTGTTCTTTGCAGTTTATCTGCCGGCAATGTCATGGCAGGAATAGCTGAGTCCGTACATAATCTGGGTCTTACCGGTACGGGGCCAAGTGCGAATGGCGGAACACGAAACCAGTTTTCAGGTACTGCCGAAATATGCGTATTTTGTCATACACCTCACGGAGGCAACTCCGCAGCAGCTGTTCCACTGTGGAATCGAAACCTTAACACGCCCTCTGCCTATAGCACCTATGATCAGTTAGGTACTAGTACGTTTGATGCTAAAGTGGCAGATGTCGGTTCCGTTTCTATTGGTTGCCTGTCCTGCCATGACGGTACGATGGCGATTGATAACATGATTAATGAGCCTGGGTCGGGCGCAGTCAACTCAAGTTTTTCTCAGGGAAGCTGGTCAGGTTCTGATATTCAGTCATCGTCAGATGGTCGTTTAGCATCAGGAATTGTACAAAATTTGGGCGAAGATTTAACAAACGATCATCCTATTGGTATGCAGTTTGCTGGCGGTGGGATTTCGGCTTCGCGCCCCTCTCTGCCGCAAGGCGAAACTAATGACCCTGATTTCGCAGAAGTAAACTACAAAATAAAAGACGGTCGTTTTTTATGGTGGGTTGAACGTGACTGGCGAACAGGCGGCGATGGTGAGCGAACAAAACGTGATGTGGTTTTATATACCCGTGATGGTTCAAATGGATATTCAGGGCAGTCGGAGCAAGAACCTTTTGTGGAATGTGCAAGTTGCCATGATCCGCACTCTACAGAGAATCCAACATTCTTGCGTATTAGTAATACAGAAACACCTAGTGGTCTTTGTTTGACCTGTCACGTCAAATAGAGCGCAACAAGCAGGATGTTAATGGTGTTGACTTCATACTTTACGAAATATAAACCTACGCGCGCAGATAAATATTTGCTTTTTGTTGCGTTGCTTGGTGCTGCGAATGCGTTTGCTGGAGATGTTCAGCCTGTTAAGGCGGCTAATCAAGCTCATGTTCCTCATGCAATGTATTTTGCAATGGTGAACGGTCAGGAAATTTCCATAAAAGAATTTCAGACAGCGTTCAAGGCTGGCGTAAATAAACGCTTTTATCATGGAAAAATTCCAGAAGCTGAATTGCAGGTGTTTAAGAAAGAGGTTTCTCAAACATTGGTTGACCGAGTTTTGTTGCTAAGTGAAGCGCGTCGTCAAAATATTACTGCAGACGTAAAAAGTGTTAATGATAAACTGGCTGAATATGAAAAGCGTTATGCAGGTAGACCTTTTTGGGCAAATAATAAAGCGAGCGTTATTCCGGGATTACGTGGCGCACTGGAAGAGCAAAGTGTTCTCACCAGCTTTGAAAACAAAGTGAAAGCGCTTGATTTGCCTGCAATGAGTGAGGCTGAGAGCTTTTATAAAAAAAATCCAGCGCTGTTTACCACGCCAGAAAAATTACATGTTTCTTTGGTGTTGTTAAAAGTGGCGCCATCGTCACCTGCGGCAGTCTGGGATGCTGCTCGAAAAGAGGCTGAAGATCTTATTGCCCGTGTGAAAAAAGGCGCTGATTTTTCTCAAATGGCGCGAATACACTCGGGGGATGCATCAGCCGCAAAAGGTGGCGATATGGGTTTTATTCATAAAGGCATGCTGGCTAAACCTGCGCAAGTGGCTATTGATGAAATGCATGCGGGCGAAATAAGTCAGCCTATTATGATGTTAAAAGGGGTTGCGATAATACGCCTTGAAGAAAAACAGGCTGCTACATTGAATGCTTTTGAAAAAGTGTCCGAGCGGGCGCAAAAACTGTTGCAGCGAGAAAGTTCCGAATTGGCTTGGACTGATTTGCTTGAAAAGCTACGTTCGCAGGCAGACATAAAAATAAATACGATCGCTCTGGGAATTTGATCGTAAGGTTTGTCTAGGAGCCTGTCCGAGAATGGAAACCGTAGCGAAGAAAAGTTATTTAGAGCAGTAGGTTTTCCATTCTCGGACAGGCTCCTAGGTAGTTTGGAAGGTGACTAATTGTTTAACCAAATAATAAAACAGGTTGAACCTGGCGGTTGAATTTAAAATAATTAATATAATATTTGAAGCGGCTTGGTGTGCAGGCTGTTTGGGGGGGAGGTGCAGTATGTCTTGGTTGGCTGGTAATGCTAACTTGCAAGCGCGCTGCTATCTCCAGAGATTTATCTAATAGTGCGTTATTTGCTATAGTAGATAGCTGGGAATTATTAAGCATGAAAAGCGTTGCAGTCAAAAAAAAACGCATAACACTTCGTGGAAAAAATTCAGGGAGTTGTTTTTGGGCTCTGGGTTAAAACAGTCGGTAGTGTTTTGCGTGGCGGCTTTGCTAATGGGGGTGGCGGTGAGTTCTGCTGCCTCCGTCGTGCCTAAGCGCGTGTACGGAAATATCGGTTTTTTTTACACAGCATCAGAAGCCGATGGTGGTGCAACTACAAACTCCTCGTTATCTACAGTTTCATTAAATATGGATTCTTATGTCTGGCGTCCTTGGTTTGCAAATCTTGATTTGGGTGCTGTATCGAGTATTTCTCGTAGTGAAAGTGCCACAAACTCAAGTAGTTTAGATCTTCTGTCCTCTCATTTGAATTTTTCGTTAATGCCGCGAAGCCGGTATCCTTTTCGCCTTTCTTATAATACCAGTGATAACGTGACCGATTGGTCTACTGGTAAAGTCACGCTGTTGTCTCTAGGGCCTGAATACAAAACGCGTTATTTGAACGCAAGGCAAAGTATTATTACATTGGCTGGTAATCGAGCAGATGCCTGGTACACGCAACGCACGCGAAATTATGCTGGTGTAAAGTTAATTGATGACACGTACGGTGCAAAATTAAAAATGAGAGGGCGCTCTTATAATTTGTATGCAAATACCTCAAGCCAAAAGCGGTCAAATACGGCTAATGCTGATGAAACGAAACACATAATGGGTACGTTGACGCATAATTTTTTTCCGAACAAAGAGTTTTATATAAAAACTCAAGTCACATCGTCCGAGAGTGATGTTGGTTCTGAAGAGCTTAAAAAGTATGAGGCTGCTGACCAAAAAGATCAGCTTAATATCGCGGGCTTTACTAACCGTGTGACCCGAACTCATCAAATGAGCAGCTTTATGTATTGGCGCCCGGATTATAAGCCTTATACGGCAACAGGTGGTGTAAGGGTTTATCGTCGAGACACAGGTAATGACGCCCTTGATTTGCAAGATACAATACAGCAAGGCGTTAATGCGAACTTGTCCGGCAACTATAAAATAAACCGGCGCCTTAGGATGACTGGAACGGCGACCGGATTTGGTTTGTATAATAGTGGTGACAATAATTATGTGAATATTACCGCTAGTCAAAATCTGTTGGTGAATTATCGATCGGACAATATGATTTATCGTGAATTCGAATATAACTGGAATGCATCTGGTGGTGTCACCAATCAGATGGGTTTTAAGAACCCGGAAGATAGCATTAGTGGTACGGCAGGTTTTTCGCCGTCAGATAGGCGTAGCTATTCAGAAGATTATTCTCAAATTTATAGTGCTGGGGCAGGGCATGGTTTATCTCGTAGTTGGGTGACAGGTAACCGCTCTAGTTTACGCATGAACTTGAACCAGTCCGGGCGTGAGTATGTTCAGACCAAAGGAAAGCGCAATTCGCTGGGATTTTCACATTCTGCAAGTATTAACTGGAATGAAGCGATGAAAAAAGGTAAATTCTATTCCCAGCTGACTATGATGGACACGCGTAACATTGATGAGTCCACAGAGTCGCAATTAGTAAATTTTCAAGTTTCTAGAATTGTACCCATTAACCGCTTGAGTCAATGGGGATCGCATCTTTCTGCGCAAAGTTCACGTCGTTACAGTAGTGCCGATAGTGAAACGAGCTTTTGGGATGGGTTTCTGACCACAATGAATGGTCGATTAAATTATCAGCATGCTCGCATGTTTGGTATATATAAGCTGAAATTTCGAACAAGGGTCGAATATAACAGCACGGCCAATCGAGAGGGGGGAGATCGCAGGCAGGCGGACTGGGAAGGTCGTTTGGGGTACAATATTGGTAAGTTAAGTACGGCACTCATTGGCAGAAAAGTGTGGAGTGATTCAGGTCTTGGAACCGGGGTCATTATTTTTCAAGTAAATCGTAGTTTCTAATTTGGTGCTTTAAGTGCTGATTGGTTCTGCGGCTGAGTCTAATTTGGGTTGTTTTTTTTCTATTTGGTTAATAATAAACGGAGAACGTAGTTATGAGAGCCAAAGTTAAGCGCACTTCTATGTGGAAATTTGCCCTGATGGGAGTGCTAGGTTGGGTTTCAGTGTTTTTAATGCCGCAGCCAGCGGAAGCAGAATATGCAGATGTTATTATCAATAACTATGCGGATGCTGCCGGTATGAGACCTGTAGTATTTCCTCACTGGTACCATCGAATTCGTTTTCGCTGCAAAGTTTGTCATGCGGATTTAGGATTTAAGTTTAAAGCGGGCGGAAACAAAATTACCATGGCGAAAATCATCGATGGTAAGTTTTGTGGTGCTTGCCACAATGGTGAAATTTCTTGGTCTGTAGAAAACTGTGGTATGTGTCACTCAGGTATTCCAGGTACACCAACACATATTAGCGGTAGTACAGTGCAGCGCTTGGTAGCGCCTGCGTACAAGTCTCTGCCTAAATAATTGTCAGAAGATAAAGGAATTTCATGATGAATAATCTAATAAAAGGTATAACTGCTGCGATCGGTTTGTCAGTCATTTTGCCTGTTGCAAATGCTGATGGAGTTGCTCCATTGGTGTTAGCTGTATCAAAGCCGATTACTTCGGCTGAGATTACCGGTTCAGTGCCTGAGAAGTTAAATGTATCAAAAGCTAATGTGTTTAATCGTTTGTTGAAAAAGATTAAGGATCCCAATGCTGCTCCGCCAGATGACGGGATACACGATAGAGCGAATGATGCAGTATTTTCATTGCAGCCACCAAAAGTTGCATATGAAGGCTTGCCAACCACTGAATATGGTAATCATATCGATTGGGTTAAAGCTTTGGATAGTGGGTTATTAAACCCTCGTTATGATCGGGCTGACCCTGAGGTTGAACCATTTGTAATGGATCTGGATATTGTTCGTCCAGTTAAAGCATCTGTGCCGGATGTGGTTTTTCCACATAAGCCACATACACAATGGCTTCATTGCTCAAACTGTCATCCAAAGATCTTTATTCCACAGCGTTTAGCAAACACAATCAACATGTCTGCCATTATTCTTGGCAAAAAATGTGGTGTTTGTCATGGTAAGGTGTCTTTCCCACCCAAGACTAAGTCTTGTAAGAAATGTCACTCAAAGCCAAAACCAGCTGACTGGAAGCCGCCATTGAGTCAAGCAACTGTTAAAAATCCCTGGAGATAAAGCAGAGCAATACGATATTGGTTGATAAACACACCCCTTTTTAGGGGTGTGTTTTTTTGTGTTTAAAAAGAATGATGTAATTAATTGGTGTATCTCTTTTTAATCTTGATTCGGGTGGTATTCTATCAGCACATGGCGTGTGCTGTTTTATATAAAAAATTCGTTTTCGAGCGAATTTGAAGTAAGCAGAGTGATTGTATTTTGAAAAATATTTCATAAAAGCCACATCTAGTCGATATATAGCGAGCAATTAACTAATTATATTGCTGTTAAACGTAAATCTTTGTATATACTTAAATTATGTGTGATTGCATGCATGATTCAGATAAAAATATTGTTTCAATGTCTCTAGGAAGGAGCTGTGCTTTAAATGTTAGCGCTTAAAAAGATCAGATTAATATTAATTGTTTTCTCAATTATCTCATTGGCCGGAACCGGTTGTTCGTTGTTGGATAAATTAGGCAAGGGTCCGACAAAGGAAGAGGTGGCTGAGCAAAAAAAGATTGAGCAAATGCATAAAAAACAAGTTGCCGATGAAGCTGCTGCAAAAGAAAAATCGAAGAAAAAAGCAGTTGCTGATGAGGATGCTATTCAGCTTCATAAAATAGAAACGATTAATGCTCCTAGAGCTGAAAAATTGTCCGAGGAAGTGCCTGCGGGCGCGTCGACTGCAGGCGCAGATAACGCAGCAGCAGTGCCGATTGCTGTTTTACCTGGGGGGGCGGCGTCATCTGCGCCGCGAATGAAAATCCCTACTGAGCCAAATGTTTATCTAGTCACTGTTGAGAAAAAAAATAAAACGCATCCTTTTTTTGGTCGGGGAGATAACCGAGGTTTTGTTCTTAACGGTCATCAAGGGCAGCATATAATTGCTAAACGCGGTGCTGAAGTTACGTTTAAGGTGAGAACCGGCGTACAGCACGATTTTTACCTCTCAAGAGTAGCTAAAGGGTGGGGCGCATCGCCATTTGTTGATGGCGTGGAAGGGCAGTTTACATACAATGGTGATGTGAGTTTTAATCCGACAAAAGATACTCCGAATGATTTGTATTATGGTTGTCGTAATCATAATTCCATGGGTGGTCGAATCGTAGTTGTGGCCCCTAACGCGGATATTGCTGCGGTGATGAAAAAGTTGGATAAAGAGAGAGTTGCAGCGGAAAAAAATGCAAAGTCAGTCGTCAACAAAGAGGTGAAGCCTCAAAAGGTAAGTCAGAAAATCGCTTACGTTGCCATGATGTTACAGTTTAAAGGTAAGGCCTTACCCGCGGATCAAAAAACTGCCATTCAAGAAATGCTGGACAAGGCGAAGCGGCTAGAAAAGAAAGGTGAATTAGCCGCTGCATTAGCTGCCGCAGGAGAAGCGGGCGCAATGATAACTGGCGGTGGTAAAAAAGCGGGCCCAACTAAAGAGGAACTCGCCGAGCAAAAAGAAGGGTTGACTGACCATATGATTACGCTGGAGGCATTCATTGATTCTCATAAGGCGTCGTGGGAGCAGACTAAGAAGAATCACCCGGAAAAGTTGGTTGACTATGATCGTGATTTGGTCGAAAAGTTGGTCACCGAAGCTGTTCAGTTATCTACCAAAAACAAGTTTGTGTCTGCGAAAAAACTCATCAAAAAAGCGGAACGATTGGTGATAAAGGCGCTTAATGAGATGCTTAATTCTCAAACAATTGTCTATGATTTGAATTTTGCAACGCCGGATGAAGAGTATGCTTATGAGGTAACTCAGTACGAAGGTTATCTCGAATTAATCCCAGTTGCTATTGAAGTGAAGAAGCCAAGAGCGGGCTCGATTAAGTTAATGGAAACTTATGTAGGCAAGGGCAAATTTTTCAGAGAAAAAGCTGACGAAGCAGCGAAAGCTGGGCGCTGGGAAGAGGCGATGGTGGTTATTCGCGATGCAACCATAGAAGTTAGGCGGGGATTGAGATTGCTAGGTGTTTCTATGTAGTCCATTTTATTGTCAATTTTCTGGTTTATAAAAGGCGCCTTGTTGAAGGCGCTTTTTTTTGTCGCAAGAAATCAATAATTAAAGAGGAAATTTCGTAATTGAGTTTGTAGCTAATCGCATTATGGGGTATGTTAAACCTACTTACAAAAGGGCGTATTTAAAGCTCTGTAACTGTCGGTGTGTTTATTTCTTTTATTGAAATGTAGCGCTGATAAAATGAACAATAAGAATAATCGCATCGACAAAATGTCAGATGTTTGAAAAGAAATATGAGAGAGAAGCTGAATGCGTGCAGGTTTTGGGAGAAAACAGTTTTTTCAGTTTATATTGGTCTTATCAGTTGGGTTATTAACCAGCTTCTGGTTGCTGTCTAGTATTGCAAGTGACTTTAAAACTGGTGCCTATGAACAAAGTAAAGGCCACTTTCAGTTGCAGGGCGATGTAGTTCCCATTGCTGAAGATGGTATTCATGATCCGGAAAATGAAGCAGTGCGCATATTGCAGCCGCCAGCAGAGGCAATGCTTAATTTCCCGCGAGATGAGAGAGGTATTATCAATTGGGTTGAAACGCTGGATAAAGGCATTATTAATCCTCGAACGGGCATCAAAGGCGACGAGAAAATGCATGCCGTCGATTTCGATGTCATCTTTCAAAATACCGCATCAATGCCTTATGTTCGTTTTCCTCACCGCCCGCACACTATTTGGTTGACCTGTAAAAATTGCCACCCAGGTATATTCATTCCGCAGCGCGGCAGTAATCCGGTCACTATGGCGGCAATTATGTCGGGAGAATATTGTGGCGTTTGTCACGGTAAAGTCGCATTTCCACCTTACGAGTGTAAAAGATGTCACAGGGAAGCAAGAAAAAGCGTCGGCCTACGTTACAAATAAGGTTAAAAATAGCGCTAATTACTGCTGCAGTTAGCATTGCTGGCTGTGGACAAATTCAAACAAAAACAAATGACCCGGTTCATTCGACTTCCGGTGATCAGGCTAAAACCTTACGTTACGTTAAAACAATTAATGTAGTTGGAATGGGTTTTAATGATGCTATTAAACGTATTGTTGCTGGGCCTGATGAGCACGATTTAATTCGGCCGGTATCTATCGCTGTTCGTGATGATACGATGATCATTGCCGACGCTGGTCGAGTTTATGAAAAGCATGCGTTAACAGTAGCCGAGCCAGGTTATGGTATTGCGGATGCGGGATTGCGTGTTGTGGATAATGCATCAGGTGTTATCTTTCGCTACAATTTAAAAACTGGCCGAATGAATTTGTTGTGGGGTGCCGGTGATTATATTAGCGGAGATGTCAGTGATATTTATCTGGCGAGTGATCACTCGTTTTATCTAACTGATGTTGAAGGTCGTCGGGCGTTACATTTCTCACCTGATGGGAAATTACTTAAAATATACAAGCACCCACCTAATATTTTTCGTCCTATTGCGATTACTGTAGATGAAAAACGTAAAGAGGTCTTGATCGCAGATGAAACATATAGCCATATCGTAGCATTTGATATGGAAAAAGCAGAGCCGCTTTATGGTATGGGTGACCGAGGTAATGGTCCTGGGAAGTTTCGTATCATCACAGACATGATTGCAATTCCTGATGGTTTTCTTGTGAGTGACCGTATTGAGCTACGTGTACAGGTACTGGACAGAGAAGGAAACTTTGTTGCTGAATTTGGCCGCGGTGAAGTCACATTTCCTACTGCGCTGGCTGTTGATGTTGAGGGACGGGTTTTTGTCAGTGATAAAGCCGATAGCACAATTAAAGTTTTTAAAGCGGGAAAATTGATCGATATTGTCGGGCGTAATGGATATGGCGCCGGTGAATTTCGTTACATAAGCGATATGAAAGTATCGGGTAATCAGTTATATGTTGTAGATAGTCTAAATGGACGAATTCAGGTGTTCGAGTTTATACCTGAAAATAAGTCTGTCGCCATGGTCGAGCCGATAGAGTCATCAATAAAATAATATGAAGACTATGTTGTACGGGCGATTTGTTTTTTCGTTATTGATTATATTATTGTTATCAGCCTGTGCTCATAAGCAGTATAAGTTTGAATATGAGCAACGCGGGGTTGAAACAAAACAACAACTGGTTTGGCCGCTAACACCTGAAACACCTCGTTATCGGTATTTGGGTGAGATACTTGGTGAAGTTAATTTTAAAGAGATAGAAGGCACCGAAGGTGGCCTTAGAAAAAGCATGAGCTGGCTGGGTAAAGTTATTTTCGGTGAGGCTGAGCCGTTGAAAATTTTTCGTCCGCAAGGTGGGGCTTTCGACAAAAAAAATCGTCGGCTATATGTGACCGACGTTGGTCAGAAAAAAGTTTTTGTTTTTGATCTGTTGAAAAGCAAAGTTGAAGCCTGGGAAGGCGGCGGACTTGACGAGTCTTTCAAAACGCCAATTGCTGTTACTGTTTTGAAAAACGGAAATGTATTGGTGACTGATGCAGACCTGGGTTATGTTTTGCGTTTTGATGTTGATGGTAAGTATTTAGGTCATTTTGGTGAAGAAAAGCTATCAAGACCAACCGGGATAACCCACGACCCGATATTTGAAAACATATATGTGGCCGATAGTCATGCACACCAAATCCATGTGTTTTCTCTAGATGGAAAGTGGCTTTCAAGTTTTGGTGGTAAAGGTGCCGCTGACGGTAAATTTAACGCGCCAACACACTTGGTATTTGCAAATAAAGTATTGCATGTGTCAGATACCTTGAATGCACGTGTGCAGTTATTCGATGCAAACGGTTCTGGTGAAATTACTAGCAAGTGGCTTCGCAGTTTTGGTAAGCGAGGCCTGAATGTTGGGAATATGCCAAGGCCAAAGGGTATTGCGGTCGATTCTGATGAAAATATATATGTTATTGAATCGTATTATGATCACCTTCTCATGTTTAACCGGAAGGGGCAGGGATTAATGGCCATCGGTGGCTCAGGTAGCGCGCCCGGAAAATTTGATTTGCCCGCAGGTGTTTGGGTGGATGATGCTGATAAAATTTACATAGCTGATATGTTTAATCAGCGAATAGTTGTCTTTCAATATTTGTCATTAAATGATAAATAAAACGAAAATAAATAAAACGAAAAATGATGAAACGTACTATAGCAACCTTATTTTTATGCCTGTTTTTAGTTGGTAGCGCTATTGCCGCTAACCACATGGCTTCAGATCGTATTTCTGATATTCGTAATACCAAACATAATTTTGCGTCAGATGATTTTCCACAGCTGCCCGTTGGAACAAGGGATGTGAAATCATTAACCGAAAATCAGGTTTGTGTTTTTTGTCATACGCCACATGGTGCCCCCCTCAAGGCTGCAAAACCATTCTTGTGGAACCGCACGGACTCTGCTGCTGGAATGACCTTTAAGTATACATCAACTACTTTGAATATTAATAATAACTCAGTTGCACTCGGTGATAAGTCAAAGATGTGTCTGTCGTGTCATGACGGCACGGTTGCTATTGGGCAGGTGGATATGAACGGGAGTCAGACTAAAACTAGCTCTACAGTACCGACTCCAATTACTATGACTGGCGGCAATAATGTGGATAGCGTAACCGGAAAGTTGATTGCGGGTAACGCTTTGATTGGCTCTGATTTTAGAAATGACCACCCTGTTGGTTTTTCATACGATAATGCATTGGTCACCGCAGATCCTGAGCTGATAGATCCTGCATCAGTATCTTATATGGGCGTACGTGCAAGCCGAAAAGTGACAAGTCATAATCAACAAATAGTTATAGATGGCGGCGCAGCAGGTACTGATAACCCGGTTACTGTATCAACACGAATATCCGTTCCACTAGAAGCAACGGTAACTGCACCGGCTAATGGCCAATCAACTTTTGTTAGTGTTGCCACTAGCGGGCAAGTAGAATGCACCACTTGTCATGATCCCCATATTCGTAGCACAAATGTAAATGAAAATATTAAGTTCCTTCGCCTGAGGCGTTTTCAGCAGACCGACCCTGATGGCGCAGCATTTAATATCGATAATGATATTAATTGCCTCGCTTGCCATAAAAAAACTGGGTGGGAAGATTCCGTCCACGGCAGCGAATTAGACGCTTCACATACTTTTACCGCAGCTGAAGTTACTGCTAGAGACATTTCAACCGGTAAACAAATCTGGCAAGCATCCTGTTTAGCTTGTCATGATACCCATACGGTAGACGGTGCTAGTTGGTTGTTACGGCAAGCAAGTGATGTTGGTAATGAGGTCTCTGATGTGGATAAATCCTGTTTTAAATGCCATTCGAGCACCGGAGTGATTAATTCACAAAGCCCAGCGGTTAGTGATATTGAAAGTATCTCGATTACTGGTGGGCATGCTGGGGCTGATCCACTTTTTGTTTTTACTGACGGTGCTCATAAACCAAATCAGGCTTCAGCTGTTATTAAGGAAGCGGCAACTGAAATTGTAACTCGCCATGCCGGGTGTACGGATTGTCACAATCCACATCAGATGCAAAAAGGCTTACATGTGAACGCAGGACTGCCTACAAATAATAATGTTTCTGGTGCGCTAAAAGGTGTTGATGGTTTGGCTGCAACTGGCAGCGGCGGGTTCGACCCATTTGTAGCCGAAGACCCGCCAACTGAAAAAATTGCAGATAAGGAATATGAAATCTGCTTTAAATGCCATTCCAGTTATGGCCATGGTGTAGGGAAAATCGGAACTGCTGTAGGACAATTTTCGAATACAGTGAAAGAATTTAGTGACACAAGTAGTGCTCACCCTGTTGTTGCGAAAACAGGTAATATCACGTTAGACGAAGGACTGATGGAGTCACCGTTTAATGGCGCGAATGTTCTTGGAGTATCTGGTGTCGGTGAGCAAACTATGTATTGTTCAGATTGTCATACTAATACTGGTGGTACTGGCACCCCAGTTTTGCCTCAGGGCTCACATAATGCTGATATTGCTGCCTGTGAAACGTGTCATGTTTCTGATCAGTACTTAACTGCCGGTATTACACCAATACAAAGTTCGTTTGCCTGTGCAGTTCCTGGAGATTGCCCTAATTCAGGGGTAACCGGGCTTGCCAATTTACATATTTATCATGCTACGCAGACAGTAGGTGGTGTGCACGCCTGTGCTAACTGCCACGTAAAAATCCCCCATGGCTGGAGACGACGGGGTCTACTTGCCGATACCAGTGATACATTGGGGCCAAATAATGATTCGGCTGCAATGGCGGCTAAATATTACCCGGCTGCTCTGGCTGATGTAGTTGATACGTTGCCAGCAAGTGCGTCATGGAAGAAAACTGATTGTACAAATGCTGGGTGTCACCTCTAATTAAGTCTGCCGTATTGTCTGCGCTGGTTAGTTTTTAAATTGGAGTTGATGTATTTTTAATTAGTGAAAATACATGTGGCAATAACTAAAATAGTCGGCTGGATTAGCAATACCTAATTCGGTATTTTTGTGCAGCGAATTAGCAATTTAAATTCAACCCAGCAATGCACCCCCAAATCATTAATATTTCTAGCTATCTCCCCCCCCTCAAAAAAAGAAACCTAAAGTCACTGACTGATAATGCCGAAACGCTTTATGCTGAAGCTTGCTGCATAATAATGGAAGTTTTTAGTAAATACCTTTTTATTCAATAAGATAAGTGTACTTACGAAAATATGAATGAAACTTCACCAACCATACTAGTTGTAGATGACGAAGCCGAAATGAGAGAAGTGCATCAATTGCTTTTGCTGGATGCTGGTTTTCAGGTCGTGTCTGCGGTGAATGGTAAAAACGCAATTGAAATAATTGAAAATAAAGATAAGCCGATAGACATTATTTTATCTGATGTGGTTATGCCGGAGATGGACGGCTATGCATTATGTAAATATGTAAAATCTCAGGAAGATGTATCCGATACGCCCTTTATCTTTATATCGTCTCTGGATACGCTGGAAGAAAAGATAAAAGGTCTTGAGTGTGGGGCAGATGAGTATGTAACTAAGCCGTTACAGGTTCAGGAGCTTTCATTTAAAATACGAAACTTGATCGAGCTTCAAAGTCGAAATAAAAATTTAAAAAAAGAGGTGATGGATTCCCAGTCTGCAGCCATGGAGATAATGAACTTTTATGGCGACCTGGGGCAGATTCTCGAGTTTTACAAAGTTAGTATAGGTGCGAACTCATTTGAGGAGTTGGCAAGGTTGTTATTCGACGTAACCGGTGGCTACGGTCTAAGTTGTTCCATTCAGTTTCACTTACCAGATGAAGTGTTAAGTTTTGGCGATAAAGGAGAAATATCACCTTTAGAAGCTAATGTTATGACGTTGGCTCGCAAAAAAGACCGTGTCCTGAGTATTGGTGCTCGCCTGGTAATCAATTATCAAGCATTTACTTTATTAATTAAAAATATGCCTGTTGATAACGTAGAAAGGACAGGTACGCTAAGAGATTCCCTTGGCGTATTATGTAATGCCGTCGAAGCTAGGCTTAACAGTTTGTTAACTGAAAAAAACGATGCGAAGAAAACTGAAATTACAGAAGCTGTGCAAGAAGTGCTTGAGCAAACAAAAATGACATTCGCAGATATTGAGCGCAGAAGCATTAAGGCAATAGAAGGATTAGCTGAGGAAATAGAAACCGCATTTTTTTCACTAGATCTACGAGAAGAGCAAGAAAATCACATTCGCGAGATAGTTAAATCATGTATGGCGAACACAAATAAAGCCTTTGAAAAAGGTATAGACCTAAATGAGATGTTTGATGATATTAATCAAAATCTCACTGAAATTTTGAATATTAAAAAATAGTCTCGGTTTTTCTTGTCATTTTTTATTTCTCCTTAAGGTAGGTCATCGTCCAAGTTGTTTTTAGTTGTTACCCATGGTTTGAATGGAAACGGTCTTTCTTCTGTGTTGTAAGTTAAGAACAAAAACACCTGATAAATAAAGCGGCTTAAATCACTGCCGAATTCTTTTAATCTTTGATCTGGCTTTCCGTGAATCAAGACAAGAATGAAATGAATTAATACTAGCGCCCCTAAAACAAATTCAGCCACTGAATAAATAAAAACAAATAACAGCATATACAAGCCTCTTTCCCAGGGGTTGTTATTGGATTTTATTTCTGTAGTCTGATCGTTCATTGCTTTCTCCTTAAGTGATATTATCGGTGTTATTTTAAATCGCGCATCAAAAATACATGCGCAGTAAAAAAGAAGCTGTGATCGGTATGTGGCCGAATTCAGATTGCGGAATGCCAATATTGTTCACCTGCTTGCCTGTAGTTGTAATAAATGTAAACCTGATGTCTGATTCATTACTAAGTGAATATACTGCAGACAATTGATGTAGTGCTGAATTATAAAACTGACTTCGGGTGAGGAATGCATTTATCCAAAGGTAGTTTACGGAAATGAGTGGCGTTACACTTTTTTGTAATGAAATACCAATGAGCTGTTGTGATAGCTGTTTTAATCGGCCCGCTTGAAAATGTTTCCCACTTACAATATTTTCAAATTCAGAAATACTGTTCGCGCCGCGGTTATTATAATGTATTTCGGTCGTCAATAACCATTCGTTTTCAAACTGGTAGTCAAATCCTGCTACGCTGTAGAGTTGATAGTTGTTATTGTGTTCGGAAGGGAATGCTATCGATTCTAGTCGAATGCCGGCTCCATTCCAGTCTGACTCCAGGCTTCCGCCTATAATCATATCTTCTTCTATGTTTGCGGTAATTAGGGACAGATAAATGCTTTCGCTGACAGGCCCGGCGTATCTAAGTCCAATATTTGAATTGTTATTTGCTGAAAAGGCATAAACCAGATTGATGTTGCTGAAAGAGTTTGGGTAATAATTGAAATTAAAGACGTCAATACCGGTTTTATAATCACGAACAAGCTCTGCGGCATTAAATGCACCAAATATATCAGTTGGTTGCCAGAAGCGGCCAACGCCCCAACTAATTGCCTGTCGGCCAATGCGAAAGTCGACAGTTTCAAAATTCGCCTTAATATTTAAACGGTCTGCTTTTATTTGGCCGGTATAAAGTGTCGAGTTATTCTGTTGCTGAATAAGCTGATATTTCATGTCGTTGAATTGAAATATATTCTGAAAACCTGGAGTGTTATTTTGAATGTTGCTTGATTGAGTGGTTGTTATTATCTCGCTATGTAACTCGTAGCTAATAGTATTGTTGTTACCGTCAATCATTAACCTAAGGTCTTGTTGATGCAGGGAAGTTAGAGAGCTATCGGTATTATTCTCTTTGTCCTTTTTATCGTTATTATCTTTTTGATAGCTACCTGCAGCTGAAGCAGAAAATAAACCGGTAAATTCGGGCGTTGTTAGCTCGTCGGCCAAGGTGTTGGATGTCATTAGCCATAATAAGGTAGTGTAAAAAAAGAAAGTGTTAGTAATGGTTCTAAACTGCTTTATCACTTTTAATGCTTCCATCATGCAGTGTAATAATTCGTTCTGCTCTTTCCATTACCCTTGCATCATGTGTTGAAAAAACGAAAGTTGTTTCTTCTTCTTTTGCAAGATTGAACATAATGTCTAATAATGCACTGGCATTTTCAGAGTCAAGGTTGGCAGTAGGTTCATCGGCAAGTACCAGTTTTGGTCCTGCTGCTAATGCGCGAGCAACGGCTACACGCTGTTGTTGACCGCCGCTTAACGCGCTGGGTCGTCGGTGAATCATATCATTCAACCCAACAAGGTTGAGGTAATGTAACGCACGTTCTCGTCGTTCTGATGCTGGCGTGTTTTGTAATACCATGACTAGTTCTACATTTTCTAATGCACTGAGAACCGGCACGAGATTGTAGGCTTGAAAAATAAAACCAATTTTAAATAGTCTAAACTGAGACAAATCCTGTTCATTCAGTGCAGATAAATCAGTGTCATTTAAAAATATTTTACCCGAGGTTGGCGAGTCCAGACCACCGATGAGATTCAGTAGTGTGGTTTTTCCTGAGCCTGATGGCCCCACCAATGCGGCGAATTCACTTTTTTCAAATGTAAGATTAATATCCGTCAGTGCATTTACTTCAACTTCACCCTGGCGGTACATTTTTGAGATATTTTGTATTTTGAGTAAACTCATTAGGTTTTAAGTGCCTCTATCGGCTGGATGCGGGACGCTTTAATTGCCGGATAAATCCCTGAAGCTAACGTCGTTAAAAAAACAATGATAGTTAACTGAAAAACGCGCACGGCTGATAATTCAGAATAAATAATCGGATCCATAAATGTGCCAGCGAATGTTGTGCCCTCGGGAATCAGGCCGGAAAAATCAATGCCATAACTGGCAACATACAAGTGAATTGAGCCGCCAACCAGCCAACCGCTAGCAACTGCCATAATACTGAGTAACAAGGTTTCAATAAAAACCAGCAATACCAGGTACTGCCTTTTTAGACCTAGTGCCCTTAAAAGCCCAAATTCCCTTGTGCGCTCCAAAATACTCATTAAAACGGTGTTGATAATACCGAAAAAAATAACGAGCAAAATAAATATCTGCATGATATAAGCACTAACATCGTCTACCACAATATATTGCACC
>JAOTSL010000197.1 GCA_029864945.1 Gammaproteobacteria bacterium | reverse complement strand
CAAACTAACCGCGCGGATAACAGAGGTCGAATCTTCGATTACCTTTTCGATCAAGCCTGCATCATGCCCAAATAAAATGGCACACCGCACTTTATTTTTAACAACATCGGCTAATTCGGAAAAATCCGCGCCCTTTCCATCACCACCAGCCAGAAGAATGATTTTTGAATCAAAGCCATTAATCGCGGCTACTGTTGCGCCGACGTTGGTTCCCTTTGAATCATTGATATATGTGACGTTATCAATTATTGCTACGAATTGGGTTCGGTGCTCAAGGCCGTCAAACTCAGCTAATATTTTGCAAATTATTTTTTCATCAATTTTGCAGGTGTCTGCAACAGCAACAGCAGCGACGGCATTCATCAACTGATGTCGACCCTGAAGTTTTAATATCGCAGCGTCACAAATATTACGTGAGCCAATGGCTATCCATAACTTATTATCCTGACCAGATTTTAATAATCCATACGCATTATCGGCAGGCTCATTTTCGGTAAAACCAATATAATCATCTACATCAAACAACTTATCTTTTAGCCACTGATCATCAAGGTTAATCACTTTTTTTGAGGCGTCATCAAAAATAGAAAACTTCGCATCGGCATAGGCGTTTAAGTCTTCATATCTATCCATATGATCTGCGCTAATATTTAAAACAACGGCCACCGCTGGTTTCAAATGTCGGGTAGTTTCCAACTGAAAGCTTGATAACTCAAGAATGTAAAAATTCGGCACTGGATTGTCCAGCAATTCCAGCACTGGTGTACCAATATTACCGCCGACTTCAATTTTGTATCCTGCGGCTTTAAAAATTTCACTGATTAGAGTGGTTGTCGTGGTTTTTCCATTTGACCCAGTTATCGCAATCACCGGCGCCTTTGCACTTAATGCAAACAATTCAATATCACCGATAATTTCGATTTTACGTTCGTTTGCAATTGCCAGCGCTTGCGACTTTAAACTAATACCTGGACTCAAAATCACCTGATCCACGTCATCAAACAATGCGTCAGTCACATTTTGTAACGTTACTTCAACATGCGGGAACTCACGATAAAGCTGCTCTACCAATGGTGGCTTTGGCCGAGTATCAAATACTGCAACCTCATAACCTTGCCGCACTAAAAAACGCACGCAGGACAAACCAGTCTGACCGAGGCCAAACACCAGCTTTTTCTGCATGTGCTGTTTTTTATATTGTGCTGACAACGCATTCATTCCTTTTTATCGTATTTTTAACGTAGCTAAGCCAAACAAAACCAGAATCACCGTAATGATCCAGAATCGAACAATGATGCGCGGCTCTGGCCAGCCTTTTAGTTCAAAATGATGATGCAATGGCGCCATACGAAAAACACGTTTCCCGGTAAGTTTGAAAGACACAACCTGAATAATGACGGACAAGGTTTCAATTACAAACACGCCGCCCATAATAAACAATACAAGCTCTTGCCTAACCACAACGGCAACTACTCCCAACGCAGCACCAAGTGCCAATGCACCAACATCACCCATAAACACCTGAGCGGGATATGCGTTAAACCAAAGAAAACCAAGACCGGCACCGACTATCGCACCACAAAATATTGCAACCTCACCAACACCTTCAATATAAGGAATGGAAAGATATTCAGCGAAGTTCGTATTACCAGTAACATACGCAAACATACCCAGCGCACCACCAACAAGCACTGTCGGCATAATTGCCAAACCGTCTAGGCCATCTGTCAAGTTAACCGCATTACTGGAGCCGACAATAACGAGATAAACAAAAACGATAAACCAGGGCCCCATATCAATAGCAACATTTTTAAAGAAAGGAATAAGTAATTCAGTTTCTGCTGGTGACTGCGCTGTATAATATAGTAATAACGCAGCAATAAATCCTGCAGCTGTTTGATAGCCGTATTTTTCTTTTGCTTTTAAACCTTCAGGATTTTGCTTTACCAGCTTTCGATAATCATCAACAAACCCAATGGCACCAAACATGGCTGTGGTCAGCAATATAATCCAGACAAATCGATTAGAAAGATCCGCCCAAAGTAATGTACTAACCGCCATAGCAACCAAAATTAGTGCGCCACCCATGGTTGGCGTACCCGCTTTTGCTAGATGAGTTTGTGGGCCATCGTCACGAATAGGCTGTCCCATTTGATGGAAATGTAATTTTCGTATCATTACTGGGCCAACAAGAAACGCGATGATCAATGCCGTTAGCACGCCAAGAATGATTCGCAATGTCAGGTATTGAAAAACACCAAACCCCGAATGATATTGCGATAAAAAATCTGTAATAAACAGTAACACCTAACACCTACTCCATTAAATCAATTTTTGTACGATTTTTTCCATTCGCATTCCACGAGAACCTTTAATCAGCAATACTGACTTGTCATTCAATCGAGGTAGCAAATACTCTGATAATTCAGTTTTACTATTAAAGTGCTTGGCACTGGCACCAGCACTTTCCGTTGTAAATTGAGTTAACTCTCCAACGGTTAACACATGATCTATACTTTGTTCTTTTGCATATTGACCAACTTCCTGATGAATCTGTTTTGCATGGTCTCCGGATTCAAATAAATCGCCCAAAATAAAATATTTTTCGCCCGGCTGCTCACTCAACACATTGATTGCAGCTTTACTGGAATCAAGGTTGGCATTATATGTATCGTCAATTACCACAGAGCCGTTTTTTCCTTGCATAAAAGTCAAGCGGCCTTTGACCATTTTGAAATATTCAAGGCCATTTTTAATGTCTGCTATAGGCACATCACATATATTTGCGACGGTTGCGGCTACCAATGCGTTTGCTACATTATGCTTTCCACTTAAAGGCAAATGAATTTTTATTACGTTTTGCTTTGAGAGATGTAGATCAAACTCACTTCCTCCCTTAACCGGCTGAATATTTGAAGCGTAAATATCGGCAGACTCATCAGATAATGAAAACGTTTTTTGTGTAAATTTCTCGGAAACTGTCAGCCAATATGCTGAATAATTATCATCGAGATTAATAATAGCTGTTCCACCATCAATCAAACCACCAAATATCTCACCTTTTGCCGTGGCCACACCTTTTAGACTTCCAAACCCCTCAAGATGTGCGGAGCCAGCGTTAGTGATTAATGCGATATCAGGATGTGTTATCTTACTTAAATATGCGATTTCACCATGATGATTTGCGCCCATTTCAATTACTGCATATTTTTCGTTATTTTTTATTTTTAGCAGTGTAAGCGGCAAACCAATATCGTTATTAAAATTCCCTTGTGTGGCCAAGACATTCCCACTAACATTTAATATGCTGGCGATTAGTTCTTTTACAGTTGTTTTTCCATTACTACCTGTGAGCCCGATCACTTTTCCTAAAAAAGAATTACGTCTTGCATTTGCCATTTCGCCCAACGCAACAAGTGTATCCTTCACTTTAATTTGAGCTATAGCAGATTCAACATCTCGTTCAACAATCGCTGCAATCGCACCCTTCTCTTTAGCCTGATCAAGATAATCATGCGCGTCAAAATTCGGGCCTTTTAATGCAACAAACACATTGCCTTTTTCAATATTACGCGTATCCGTACTAACACCTGTAAACAGGGCATCGCCACCATCAAACGAAACACCCAACAGATTTGCTAGATTTTTCAAAGTGTAGTCAGCAAGGGTTTTCATCAGGCAGCCTCTCCTAATAACTCTGCAACAATTTCCCGGTCACTGAAATCAGTTCGCTGATCACCAATAATTTGATAGCTCTCATGCCCCTTCCCTGCAATCAACACTATGTCATTTTCTTTTGCAGTAGATATAACACCGCGAATCGCCGCAGCTCTATCTAGCTCGATAAACACATTTTCAGGTAATGCAATACCTTTTAAAATATCTTCAATAATGGATTGAGGTGATTCGGATCTTGGATTATCGTTAGTTAGCCACACCATATCTGAGTTCGCCTCAGCTACTGCGCCCATTTCTGGTCGTTTGCTTTTATCTCGATCACCACCACACCCCATTAGAACTAACAACTTACCGGCAACCTGTTTTTTTAAGGTAATAAGTACTTTTTCTAATGCATCCGGTGTGTGCGCATAATCAACAACAACCAATGGCTTATTCCCACCACCGAATTTTTCCAAACGACCAGCAGGTGCATGTATATGACTAATTTTTTCGCAGACGTCTTCAAAAGAAAAACCAAGTTGCCTGGCACAGGCAAATACAGTGAGCAAATTACTCACATTAAAATCGCCTAACAATGTCGTTTTAAATTGACCGTTACCAGAAGGGTTCTCAACAGAAACCGACATTCCTTGATTGTTAACTTGAACAACTTGGCCAATATAAACATCAACCCCCGATAAGTTTCGATTCTCAGGGTTCAGTGTAATACCGACAACTTTAACGTCTGGTGACACAGATTTGAGAATTGTGGCACTAAACGCATCATCAAGATTAAGCACAACACAACTTAAATCCTGACTCGTAAAAAGTTTTAGTTTAACTTGACCGTATGTATCCATATCACCGTGATAATCAAGATGATCCTGGGTTAGGTTTGTAAACACTGCGATATCAAATTCGCATGAACTTGTTCGTCCTTGCTCCAACCCGTGAGATGAAACCTCCATAGCCACATGTTTAGCGTGCTGCTCACTTAATTGATAAAGCCACTGCTGCAACTCGACCGCACCCGGGGTTGTGTTTTGGATATCACGAAGCTGACCCCAAAGGCCCGCGCCCATTGTGCCGATAATACCGCAAGGCTGAGTCGAATCGTTCAGACATTGGGCCAATAAATGAGTGCAAGATGTTTTACCATTAGTGCCTGTAACACCAATCAATGATACTTTTTTTGATGGGTTATCATAAAAACGAGCAGCTATATAACCGAGTTTGCTCGTTAAGTCAGCGACAGGAACAACCGGCAAGCCATTATATTTTTCACTTAACAGTTGCGCTTCATTTACGTCATTGGTCTCCAACGCAATTGCCGATGCACCAGCATCCACCGCTAACGCTACAAATTGTTTTCCATGGAAGTTTTCACCATCACAAGCAAAAAATAAATCACCCGGCTTTACTGCGCGACTATCCCACGCCAGCCCGCTAATATTTTCATCTGGATTAATATTTATAGTGTCAACGCCAAAGCCGTCGAATAGACCCTTAAGAGAAAAGATAATAGGACTCATCATTCCCCCCGGTCCAACGTCGCAATTCTTAACACGTCCTCAGGCAAATCATCGGGCGCAACATTCATAATACGTAAAGCTTCACCAATAACACTTGAAAAAACCGGCGCTGCAACTTTTCCACCGTAATAATCGCCGTTGGATGGATCATCGATCATAACAACCGCCGCAAAACGCGGCTTACTTACGGGGGCGACGCCTGCAAATACTGACAAATATTTATCATCGAGATAACCGCCATTTGGCGCCAGCTTTTTAACTGTTCCTGTTTTTCCCGCAATACGATAACCCGGTATTTTTGCCAAAACAGCCGTACCTTCTCGAGAAACAACGGTTTCCATCATCGCCATAACTGCACGACTAATGTCGCCGCTAATAACTCGCTTTCCTTCAGGCGCACCGTCTCGACTAATCATACTGACGGGTCTCAAATAACCGCCGTTCGCCAAAACTGCATATGACTGAGCCAATTGTAAGCTTGTAACAGATATGCCGTAGCCAAATGAAACTGTTGCCTGAGTAAGATCTTTCCACTCACCAAAAAAGGGAAGATATCCATTAGCTTCACCAGGAAACTGACTTTTACTTAACTCACCAAAACCCATATCAGACAAAGATTCCCACAACAATTCACGAGGTAACGCCAGTGCAATTTTTGAAATACCAACGTTACTGGACTTCCGAATAACTCCGGTTATATCTAATTCACCGTAGTCATGAACGTCGCGAATAGTCGCCCTACCAACACGCATATATCCCGGTGATGTCTTCACAGGTGTATCGGCTGAAAATTGCTGTGTTTTTAAAGCAGTGGCAACAATAAAAGGCTTTATTGCTGAGCCTGGCTCATATAAATCGGTAATGGCTTTGTTTCTTAAATCGCTTTTACTATAGTCCTGATAGTTATTTGGATTGTAAGCAGGCTCATTTACCATCGCCAGTACTTCACCTGTGTTTACATCCAAAATTACCAGACTGCCGGATTTTGCTCCATGCTGCTGCACCGCTTTTTTCAAATCACGATAAGCAATGTACTGCAATCTTTTATCAATACTTAATTTAATGTCTTTGCCTG
>JAOTSL010000196.1 GCA_029864945.1 Gammaproteobacteria bacterium | reverse complement strand
TAAATTTATACGACTACTTGTATCGCCTTTTTCGAATTGATTAATACTTTGTTCGAGCTTCCTAATAGGGTCGATAATTGATTGCCCCAGTGATAATGCGGCGAGTAGCGCGAGCAACATACCAAGCCCGTAAACAAGGGCAAGCATGCCTATGTTTTTCCATTCGTTATCCTGCGCGACAAAACGTATATCTTTAATATTTACCAGAGACAGTTCAGATATTTCTTCTAATAACGAGGCAGAGCGTTCTAGGTGCCGTCCGAACTGGTCGACTTTATCAATTAATATATGGTTTGGTGGAATGTTGGTGATCGTTAATAAGCTTTCGCCAAGATTTTTTGCTAACTGCCATTCATCCTTGGATGATTTAAGTAATTCCATATCGTTAACTGTGAAGTTTTCAATTTTAGAAATCGTCTCAAACAAAATATCAATATCAATGCTTAATTTGATAAATGATTCTCGGTCCGCAGTTTCCCCTCTGTTCAGGTACAAATGAAAAGGTAACTCAGTTCGTAATATTTTACTCTGAATTTTTTTTGCAGCGATAAGCTTAGACAGCGGTATATCCACAATATCGGTAATTGAGTCCAGATTACCTTTAATTGAATTGTAGGAGCTGAACATAAGTGCACTTGCGGGCAATAGCATGATCAGCACGCTTAATAGTAGGCGTGTCCTTAACGAATTCCATGCTTTGATTAAGTTATTAATTGCCATTATTTGGATTTAAACTCGATTATGCTTATTTGTCGGCCTGCCGCGGTTTTAATATAGGGCAATGCTTCATTATCGTGTTTTTGGTAAGGTTTTAAATTTGTAGCGTTGCTAAGTGATTGATTTGTATTTCTATAAGAGTTTTGATTGAAGAACGTGTAACTGGTTCAATTTATCTGGAAGCGGGTATGCTTGGGATTATATAGGTGAAGTCGCAGCAGATAAGTAACTACTGCGACTTCGGGGGGGGGGCTGGGTTATTACCGGGAGGTAATTCGGTCTGTAATGATTCGTACCAATGTAGAATCGTTACTTGTTCTTAGCCACACTTGGAATCGCCACAATTCAGGCAAGTGAGGCATCCATCCATTTTGATCATCGCTTTAGTGCTACATTTGTTACATAACTCGGCGATTGCAGGAAAACCAGTATTTTCAGCTGATTCATCCTGTGTGGAGGCTTTGTTTGTTTTCTCTTCAATTTCGGCTTTTTTTGCAGCAATGAATTTTTTCTGATGATCGTCAAGATCATCGCTCTCAATAAGGCCGATGACTTTCATGTGCTGCTCTATAACATCACCGATTTCTGCAACCAGTGATGGCATATATTTTCCGCCTTTCTTAAAGTAACCGCCACGTGGATCGAATACGGCTTTTAGCTCTTCAACAAGAAAAGTGACATCGCCACCTTTGCGGAAAACAGCAGAGATGATTCGCGTTAGTGCAACGATCCACTGAAAGTGATCCATGTTCTTTGAATTAATAAAAACTTCAAATGGGCGACGAACCTCGTGTTCTGTTCCCTGGTTTAATACCATGTCATTAATCGTCACGTAGAGTGAATGCTCAGACAAAGGTGTTTTTAATTTATAGGTTGAGCCAAGTAGCATTTCAGGTCTGGCAACCTTTTCATGCATTTGATCCGGTTCTTTTTCTTTCTCAACAACAGCTTCGTTACTAACAACTGGTGTTTCTTCGTCTTTTACAACATTAAAGCTAACAATCTTTTTTTGTATCTGGATACTCATTTGAGTCTCTCCTAAGCTTTTTAATTTTTATAAAGGTAACGCTCAATTTTGATAGTAATTAAAAATAGCTCAGGGTTTTTAGATTTTGTTTCAGGCTGTTGCGATTTATGCACGGAGAACGGGAGCATATAAATATATGTGACCTTTCGAGTACAAAAATCGCGGCAGCCTGAGACAAAAGATGGACGCCCTGTGCTATTTTTTTAGAATTTTCCGTAATAACCTTCTTTCAAAGCATCATAAAGATTGGCAGCGGTATGCTTTTCTCCATCGTATTCAATTTCTTCGTCGCCTTTTACTTCAATAATGCTGTCATCTTCCAGTGTAAAACGGTAAACGGTATTTTGAAGATCTTTTTCTTTTACTAGTACGCCCTGGAACACTTCAGGATTAAAGCGGAAAGTTGTACAGCCTTTTAGTCCTTCTTCGTAAGCGTAAAGGTAAATGTTTTTAAACTCTTCGTAGTTATAATCCGTTGGTACATTGGCTGTTTTCGAAATAGATGAATCTATCCATTTTTGTGCGGCAGCTTGCACGTCAACATGGGCAGTTGGGTTTATGTCATCAGCAGAGATGAAATAATCAGGAAGTTGGCATTCTTGATCGTCAGAAAAAGGTTGAGCCTTCTGATTAATCAGTTCTCGGTATGCAAGTAATTCAAAGGAATAAACATCAACTTTCTCTTTGGACTTTTTGCCTTCCCGAATGACATTGCGAAAATAATGATGTGCGAAACTAGGTTCTATTCCATTACTGGCATTGTTAGCTAACGATAATGAAATTGTGCCAGTAGGTGCAATCGAACTATGGTGGCTGAAACGCCCGCCAACTTCCGCCAGTTCTTTAACTAGCTCAGGTTCTACTTCAGCGATTTTTTGCATGTAGTTGCTGTATCTTGCGTGGAGTACTTTTCCTAAAACTTTATCGCCTTTTTTAATGCCGTCTTTTTTCATTTGAGGACGTTTGCTTAGCATGCTGGCTGTTACAGTAAATTCTTCGTCCATAATCGGCGCTGGAGATTTTTCTTTCGCCAGTGAAAGCGCTGAGCGCCAGCCTTGTACAGCAAGTTCACGAGTAACGTCTTCAGTAAAACCGAGTGATTTCTTTTCGCCATATTTCATGCCTAACATGGTCATGGTTGAGCCAAGGCCGAGATACCCCATGCCATGACGACGTTTACGCAAAATTTCGTTTTCCTGACCTTTTAAAGGCAGGCCGTTTATTTCTACCACGTTGTCCAGCATACGGGTAAATACGTCAACTGCTTCTTTGAATTCGTCCCAGTCAAATGTAGCTTTATCGGTAAACGGATTGTTTACGAAGCGAGTCAGGTTGATTGAGCCAAGCAGGCAAGAACCGTAGGCGGGTAATGGTTGCTCGCCACAAGGATTGGTTGCACGAATATTCTCGCAAAACCAGTTATTGTTCATTTCATTCACTTTGTCGATGAGAATAAAACCGGGCTCTGCATAGTCATAAGTTGAAGACATAATCATGTCCCACAAACGTCTAGCGCGAATGCTACGATAAATTTTACACGCGACCTTGCCTTCACTATTTGTGATATAGGACTCAGTAATTGGCCAGTCACGCCAAACAACCATTGAAGGATCTTTAATGTTGATATCGTCAGATTTTGCTTCACTTTCAGTTATTGGAAATGCCAATGCCCAGTCGCTATCGGACTTAACGCATTCCATAAATTCTTTAGTGATCAATAGAGACAGATTAAATTGGCGTAAACGGCCATCTTCACGTTTCGCACGAATAAAATCGACGACATCCGGGTGCCCAATATCAAATGTTGCCATTTGTGCGCCTCTACGGCCGCCGGCAGATGATACGGTAAAACACATTTTGTCGTAAATATCCATAAACGACAATGGACCGGAAGTGTATGCGCCAGCACCTGATACAAATGCGCCTTTTGGACGTAATGTAGAAAATTCGTAACCGATACCGCAGCCTGCTTTAAGTGTTAGGCCGGCTTCATGTACTTTGTCGAGAATGTCATTCATCGAATCAGTAATAGTGCCTGATACGGTGCAGTTAATAGTGGAGGTGGCTGGCTTGTAAGCTAGGGCGCCAGCGTTGGACATGATTCGACCAGCAGGTATTGCGCCTTTGCGTAATACCCATAGGAATTTCTCGCCCCATTTTTTTTGTTTTTCTTCTGTTTCTTCAACTTCTGCAAGCGCTTTTGCAACACGTTTGTATGTGTCGTCTATGCTTTTATCAACAGGAGATCCATCTTTTGTTGTTAGTCGATATTTTTTGTCCCAAATATCAACCGAGGCTGATTGCAGCTTAATGTCGGTAACCTTGCTTGGTACGGCTTTTAAGTGTGCTGCTCTCATGTTTGCGCTGTTTGTCATGCTTCATCCTTTTATAAGGCTAGGGTTAACCAGAGGTGAGGGATCAATTGGGATCAGGCCTCAAAACGTCTGGCTTAAAGGAATTTCAGCTCCCCTGAAAGTCATAGTATGTGCTTTAAACAACAAAACACTACATGTTGTGGTTATGGGGCTAAGATTATGTCTAAATAGGTATTCTGTCAAGGTCAAATTCAGTTTAAGGAATGGATTTATTATGCATTAAATTCAATGACTTGAAAAATAGACCCGCATCATCAGTAGCTTGTAGAGGAGTCCTAATGTGAAAACTGAGAAACACTATATGTAGTGGTGTCTTTTTTGACCAGAATTGGTTTCTGGTACTCTGACAATAGATTTTCAGGGTGATTTGATGCATTTAGAGAAGATTGCTATAACTATTCAGGGGAGCTAAATAGTTATAGCAATAGAAGCAATGTTTAGGCCCGGAAACGTAAGCCCATTAATATTGAGGAGCTGCTGTTCAAATAAACATTTCCTTCTAACCAGCCGCTTGTTTTGTGAGAAATGTCCAGGTAAGTGCCAAGTTTTCTTGTCAGTTTATATTCAACGCGCGTCGAAAGGCTGGCACCGGTATCAGCGGATGCGGTAGTGAAAGAAAATTGACGCGGTTGTTGCCACAGTCTCATTTTGATAGTGCTAGCTAGTTTTAAAGTGCCAAGTCTAAGTGGTAAGTTGATAACGTCAGCACCAACGCCGGAAAAGTGATGATTCTTGTTAAAATGATTATTTAGTGTAAATAAGAAGCTGTGTTTCGGCATTTTAATAAAGGCGTGCAAATTAATGGTGTAACCAAAAGGCGTTAAATAATGTTTGATGTTTGCGTTCCAGAGAATTGGCATATGTTCATCGCTAGCACTATTTGAGTATTTGTAAGCAAAAAAATGTTTGTTAAGTAAAAACGGGTCGACAAAGTTAAGGAACGACAGATAATATTGCTTGCGTAGATATTGCCGTTCATCACTACCGAGTTTTTCGTAGGTGATATATCGATCAAATCCATTTCCGCTAGGGTGAGTGCCTCGGTCAGCATATGGTTCATTCGGGCGAAACAAATCATATACCCATGCATTGCAATCCAGTCCGGTAAAATCACGATCCGATATCGACTGCCCCTCATTAGCTAAAATTTTATTGGTGATGTGGGTTGATTCATCGCTGGAGCAGGTGTTTAGGTAAGATGTCGTATTAATGCTGTTAAACCAAAGTAACAAGGCGTCATGTGTTTGGGTGTCTTCAAAAAACTGATCGTTTTCTATGCTTAAGTTCAATTGATTTTGTGATTCAAGCCCGGCAGTGTGCAGGCGAATCAGGTCAGCTGGGTGATTTTTTTTGAGTGCGATTAGATCCGCATCGCTTACATTACTGACTGATATGGTTTCCTCAAATAGTTTTAGTTCATAAATATCGTTTCTGCTCTTTATTCCATATTGCCCCATAACACTTCGATGCCACTCTTCGTGTAGCCAGCCATTGGATAGTGGGAGCCAGGTAGCGAGGGTATCAAATAGAATAATTGAGATTAGGGTGGCATCTGTGTTTGCTCCCCAAAACGACTGAATGTGAAAGTGTGAAAACTGGTAAAACGCTTTACTAAACTGAAGAGCCTGTGTCATGCTCGGATTTATAGCATCAAAATCAGTATTGTAAGGTGAGTCGTATAATGGCAGGTCTACAATAAAAGCCGTATCATCAGCTTTTGCAGGGATAGGCGCAATCAAAAGTAAGGCTATTATTGGTAAATAGAGAGCAGTAACGTATTTCACAAATTTCAATTCAAATTGCTTCGTAGAATAATCAATCCTAAATCATAGACGAAAAACAGCTTTACGGTATTAACTAATGAATACAGAAATTAAAATAATTGCTATTTGTGGCAGTTTACGTGAAAGCAGCCATACCAGACGAGCGCTGGAAATAAGTCTTGCTGGCGCCAAACAGGTAGGCGTAAAAATAGAGTTAATAGACCTTAGAACTTATAACCTCGTGTTTTGCGATGGAAATTCCAAAAACGAATACCCGCAAGACGTGCTAAAACTCAGGGAGCGGGTAAGAAGTGCACATGGCGTTATTTTGGGCACACCTGAATATCACGGTAGTTATAGTGGTGTGTTAAAAAATGCGCTGGATCT
>JAOTSL010000021.1 GCA_029864945.1 Gammaproteobacteria bacterium | reverse complement strand
GTCGGACTTATCCGTTTGAAGCGAAAACTCATGGGGCCGAATCAGAATTTCTTATCATGTGAGGCGAATAGTGGTTCTATTTAACGAACATGATAGGGAGTTTTGATCGGTATCCATGAGTTTGCAGCCAAACAGTGTTAAGTCCGACAGCCTCCTAGATTCCGCAGTTAGATTCTAGATTAAAAGGGGTATTATGCAAATAGGAACACCACTTTCAAAAAATGCATTGAAGATTATGTTTCTTGGTTCTGGGGAGCTGGGAAAAGAAGTTATCATCGCATTGCAGCGTTACGGTGTGGAAACTATCGCAGTAGATCGATATGAAAATGCACCGGGTCATCAGGTTGCGCATCGATCGCATGTGATAGATATGTCAGACCCTAAAGCCCTACGTGAACTGGTCGAGCAAGAGCAGCCGCATATTATTGTGCCTGAGATAGAAGCGATTGCCACCGATGAACTTGCCAGTATTGAGCGTGATGGTTTAGCCGAGGTTATTCCAAAAGCCCGGGCAACACAGCTCACAATGAACCGTGAAGGTATTCGCCGCCTGGCGGCAGAAGAGTTGGAGCTACCGACGTCCCGTTATGCGTTTGCTGAAAGCATAAATGAATTAAAACAAGTAACAGATGGTGCGATTGGATACCCCTGCATTATTAAGCCGGTTATGTCTTCTTCAGGAAAAGGTCAGTCGTTGGTCAATTCTTCTGACGAACTTGAAGCCGCTTGGACTTGTGCGATAGAAGGTGGGCGTGTTAATCAGGGTAAAGTAATTGTTGAAGAAAAAATCGAATTTGATTTTGAAATAACATTATTAACTGTACGCTCATTGGGTGAAAATGGAGATGTTGTCACCTCATTTTGCGACCCTATTGGGCATATTCAAAAGGCCGGCGATTATGTAGAAAGTTGGCAGCCACAGGCCATGACGGAAACAGCGTTAAAAAAATCACAAAATATTGCAAAAAAAATCACGGATGACTTGGGTGGTCGGGGTTTATTTGGAGTAGAGCTTTTTGTAAGTGGCGACAATGTTTGGTTTAGTGAAGTTAGTCCGCGTCCGCATGATACCGGCATGGTAACAATGGTGACTCAGCGCCAAAATGAATTTGAGCTTCATGCTCGTGCAATTTTAGGCTTGCCTGTTTCTGTTGATGCAATGAGTCCTGGAGCCAGCGCTGTAATATATGGCGGCATGGATGAAAAGGGAATTGCGTTTGATGGGCTGGATGCTGCGTTGCATATATCGCAAACAGAAGTTCGATTATTTGGCAAACCTGAGGCTTTTGTTAAGCGCCGTATGGGGGTTGCACTAGCTTATGCAAATAATATTGACGTAGCACGAAAAAATGCAAAACTTGCATCAGAAAAAATAGTGCCAACTAAAGGCGGTGACAATTAAAGGTTAATCCGTGCTTTTTAATAACGCAATAAGCTGTGAGTTATTAAAAATGATGATGCGTCAAATGATTGGCATGCAAGGTAGGTGGTGTACTGAAAGATGTAGCGGAAAAAGAATGGGAAGACCCGCTATGAAACGCTATCACTTGTCGTCAGTAAAGCCCCTTAGGATATTTCTACCCCCTCCCTAATTCCGCTATTGCGGATGACTGACAAATGTAAGGTCTTCCCTTAAACTTTTTCGTTATAACTTAATTCTTGATTCTTGATTCTTAACTACAAAATTATTTAATTGTGAAGCCAATTAACCTTGTAGTTAGTGGTGCTGTTTATCTAAAGCCATCTTTGCTGTTGTATATTTGGTAGGTTACATAAATGCCTAAGGCAGAACCGACGCAAAATATCACATAAATGGCGATTTCTAAATTGTCTGTGTAACTCATCTCGTGTACCTCGACTTGTTTTGTGAATATGTTGTTAATGCAATTTTGAAAAGTCTCGACATCTTGCCCGAATTATTTTTAATGTTCAAGCCATTACTGGCAAAACTTTCTTTAAATTTATTATTAAGTTAATGCGTTAAATTAACTGGTTAATTAATGCACTTAATGAGTATAAAAAAATATTTAATCAGTGTTTCTTATCAAAAAAGGAGCTCTAGGTATTATGGTCAACAAGGTATTTTAAAGGGTGTTTATTGATCAATATTAGGCCGCGAATTTGCGTTCTTCCGGTAAAGAAAATGTTCGCGCGGACGTTAAATGAGGTATGTGTCAGAACTGACTGGTTTGTTTTGAATCAGTCTAAGTTCTTATTTTTAAAGACGGTAAAGAAGTACGTCGGGGAGTATAAAAATCGCTAAGTCTGCAGAACAATTAGTGAAAGGTGTTGATAAGCTAGTGTCGTTACCAGAGGTTTGCTTTCTGGTTAATGATCTGGTTAATGATCCAAATTCAGATATTGTACAAATTGGAAATGTTATCAGTCAGGATCCAGATCTTACTGCCCGCTTATTAAAGCTGGTTAATAGCTCGTATTACGGTTTTGAAACACCAGTAGATACCGTGTCGCGGGCAATTATGATGGTGGGGCTGCGTGATCTTCAAAGCATGATCTGGGCTAGTTCCGCTGTTGAGACGTTTAATCATCTATCGCCAAGTGATGCCAATATGGCTGGTTTTTGGCGGCATAGTATTTTTTGTGCGGTTACCGCCAGGATACTTGCGCGTGAATGTCATATCCTGCATCCAGAGCGACTATTTGTTGCTGGATTATTGCACGATATTGGTAGGCTTTTGATTTTTCATAAATTGCCCGAGCAAGCGCAGCTTATTATCGATAAAGAAAAGATGAGCTTGAATCGTGATGTTGCTGATATAGAGCGAGAGGTGCTCGGATTTGATCATGCAGAAATTGGTAAAGCTTTATGCGAAAGTTGGGGGCTTCCAGAGGGTTTGTCCTATTCTATAGGAAGCCATCACACCCCAGGAACTGATGAAAAATACAGGCTCGAAAGCGCGATATTGCACGTAGCTAATATCATGGCGCACGCGCTGGAAATGGGCGAAGAAGATAACTTTCAAAATGGCGCTGATCAGGATGCCTGGAATTTGTTGAATTTGTCGGAAGAATCGATCAAACGAACATTACACGAGGCAGTAATGCAGTTTCTGGAAGCACTTGAGTTATTGTTACCCGGTGCCAGCCAGCGTTTGTGATAGATGAAGTTTTAAATATAAGGACTAAATTAACGTGACAATGGTAGCCTCGGAAAATGCAGTTTCAGTTGTTAGTACAACGATTGGTAGTGATGGTGCGCATCGTTTCTCTGATTTATCTATAGCGATAGTCAAGTTCTGCATTCAGGATGGTGATGCAGCATCAGAAGAAATCAGTAAAAGGTTAAGTGCAATGCAGGCCTTTGTGAACGAGGCAAAAGCGCTGCTTGAAAGTGGTGGTGATTCAATTGATGTTAGTGAAAAGCTTGATAATGTGGTCACTGAGATTATGAGTACTTTAATTGCGTTACAGTTTTTTGATCGAATATCGCAGCGGATGGAGCATGCGGTTGATAGTATTGAAGCGATTAGTGATGCGGCTTCAGCTAAATCAAAAACAATTGATCAGCGTTTTACTATGGATGATGAAAGAATACTTTATGACGCACTCCAAGAAGGGTGTTCAATTGATGAGGCTCTGCTTAGAGCGAATCAAAAACTGGATGATACGATACATGGTACAGATATTGAGTTATTTTGATGCTGGTCTTCGTTTAGGTCGGTAGTTTAGATGGTTAACTCTGGTTGCTAATCCCCCAATTTAGATTAACACCCTGCGCATTGATGGTCTCCAAGGTTGGGCGAATGCTATTTTTAACAAACTCCTGCCTGTGTTGATTTTTTTGTGAAATCGCCTGCCAATTTACACTTCTACCAAGTCCTGCGGCAATATATATCGCAGTTGGCGGATAATAATAAGCCTGCACAAAATCATTAAACATTTTGTTAATTAATGTGCTAACAAGTTTTGATTTGAAATTGGAGAATCCGTTTAGTTTGTTATTAATCATCGATTTTGCATGAGCTATGTGGCGTGCTTCATCGTGAATATGAATGCCTACAATATCGGCAATAGGGGGGCAAACGGAGTCACGATTTTTTCGTATGTAACGATTCATTCTGTCCGGAACTTCTTCACCTACTAATACAGCAACCCAAAACATAGCGCTGTTAAAAGGTGCGAATTTGGCAAATAAGTTTGCCACGTTTAAGCGATTGAAATGTTTGTTAGGTACATTTAGCTGGCTTAATTTAATGAGTTCCAAAAACATTAAGCTGTGCCCAGCTTCTTCGCGTAATTCGTGTAGGTGATAAGTTAGTTCAGATAAATGAGTTCGATCCTGCCGCACCGAACGCCCGATTCGTTCCATAAACAGGCTTTCCAGCCATAAACCGGCCTCAATAAAATTGATAAACTCAACCTGGGAAAGGCGTTGTTTTTGATCGCTGGTCAGTTTTTCGTATTCTGGCGTACCAAATAGTGAGATCGCTTCTTCGGGGAGCCAGAACTGGTTATTTTTAAGCTCATTCCACCGAATACTTTCCAGCGGGTCCTCATAGGGTGTACTGCTGCGACTTAATTGCTCGTGTAAGCTCATGATTCTTCGGCGTTTCTCATTGGATGATGATTATTTGATTGTTGCCGGCTGCTTTATTGCGTAAATATTAGCGTATTCCGTATTACAGCGCATTATAAAATGATTCTTTGTTTAAAAAGTACCTGAATAGATGCTGTAAACATTGCTTTAACCACCATTCTGGTTTAATCTAGCCGCCCTTGAAAAGAGTCGCTATTTAAACTTCTTCTTGCCATGCAAAGTGAATGATTTGCAACGTCCTGCTCGGCGAGTGCAAGTAATGCACAGCGAAAGTCAGGCCAGGAAATAAGCTGATAAAAGTAGATCGGAAAAGATTAAAAAGTTTTGGAGAGCTGTCCGAGTGGCCGAAGGAGCACGCCTGGAAAGTGTGTATACGGTAACGTATCGAGGGTTCGAATCCCTCGCTCTCCGCCAATAAAGTAAACCGCCCGCGTGGCGGTTTTTTTATGGCTAACAAAAAATTATTAATTTTACTTTTCTAATTCAAGTTGCAGGTCTGCTAAATCCGTTATGTTCATTGCCCCGTGCTTTCAGGTACGCCTGGATTTTATCAAAATTAATAACATCTTCCCGCGCTGTCGTGGTCAACGGTCTATATTTTTGTAGCTGCAATATGTTGAGTGTGGACACGCTGCTATTTGATTCGTAGCCACGTATTGCTCTAGGCGAGCTGCGTATTTTGTGTTTTTGTCAGAATATGCAAAATTCAAAGGCTGGCGGCATAAATCATCATTGAGAGTGATTTGTATGCGAATATTATTGCTGCAAATTTCTGTACTGTAGTTATCAGGGCTTTATGGCAAGGGGGGCTTTATGTGCAGTGGTGTTCTTAAAGTAATTCCCTTGGGAGATAAATTTAGGTCGGATAGCGAAATATGTTCTATATTTATATGGATACAATTAATGAGCGTTAGCTACATTATGAATAAAGCCCATTCGAGTGGTGGTGAAGCTATACTTGTGGTTGATGATGAGCCTGCAATGCGAGCGCTTGTTGGTGAGATATTGCGTATTCACGGGTACACCGTATTGGTGTCGTCAAGCGTAGCGGAGGCGCTTGATGTATTGCAAAGGGAGCCTGTTGTCCTTGTTGTGAGCGACGTTGTAATGGCTGGTGGTGATGGCTTTCAATTAGCTGAGACAATAAAAAAGCAACACCCCGCTGTGAAAATATTGCTTGTGAGTGGTTACAATGATTACATTGGCCCGAATTTATCTATTGAAATGTTGAATAAGCCGTTTAAGTCAGCGGATTTACTTTTACGTGTTAGAGCACTTATTGCGGAGGTGTAAGCCCTTACTCGTATTATCAAACTAAATACTATTTAGTTGAAATTATTGGTGTGGATAATCTCAATGCTAGCGTTCTGCAGAGAACCTGCGAAAAGACGATAGAAAAAATGACAAAAGATAGCGCTAAAATAACGAAGAGTGGTTTTTAAGGTGTTTGTTCATAACTACTTTTTCTTTGAGTGTTGTAACTTAATGGTGATTGATTAAAAAACACACTTTAATTTTGTTAAAAGCTTCCTGATTTAATCACCATATTTGCGCATTTATAAATAAGAGGTTGGTTTTATTAACGTCGCCCTTTGCCTTTCTTGCGCGGTTCTTCAAAGTTAACTTTTAAGTATTTATCACCAAAACTCTTTCCGTTTAGACCGGAAATTGCAGCGCGGGCCTCATGCCCTTCCATTTCGATAAAACCAAAACCTTTGCATTTCCCTGTAAAAACATCACTGGCTATTTCGATTGAGCGTACGGTGCCGAATTCTGAGAACAATGCTTTTACGCTGTCCTGGGTGGCTTCGGTAGGCAGGCTGCCCACGAATAATTTTTTCATATGGCTCTCGATATATTAGGCGGAGGGAATAAAAAAACCTTCATGGTTGCCCATGAAGGTTTTTTAGGATGCTAATTAAAGCAATTAAGCAACGCGAACTTCAGATGCTTGTGGGCCTTTAGGGCCGCTTTCTACTTTGTAAGTTACTGCCTGACCTTCGTTTAGTGAGCGGAAGCCGTCACTTTGAATAGCTGAGAAGTGAACAAATACGTCTGGGGTGCCATCTGAAGGAGAAATAAAGCCAAAGCCCTTAGACTCGTTGAACCATTTAACTGTTCCTGTTTCCATTTTAAAACCTCGTCAATCGTGTTAATAGTAAAAGTATTGCAAATTAATCAAGGTATAGCTTAAAAGAAGAACACAGAGATGGAGTGCGACTAAATAAAACCATGATAATGTACAATGAACAATTTCAGATTACACCATAAAATTATATCAATAGCCAAATGTTTATATGGTATTTATTTAAAAAAACGATCAGCAAGGATTCGTGCGGTGAAAATTTAGTCGTCGCACTCTTTTGTCAGCGAGTGCTTACATAATTATTTATTTATACACAGATGCAAACCAATATGAAAACTAATATGAAAAAAGAACAACGCGAACGTATTATTAAACGACACCGTCACTCTGTTTGGATGCATGGTCATAGTCCACGGGCGCTTTACTGGGAAAATAAGGATGTGCAACAAATACGTTTTGATGTTTTGCTTGGGTGCGGAGTGCGTAAAGGTGATTCGGTATTAGACGTTGGTTGTGGTTTTGCTGATCTTTATGACTATATGAAGGAGAAGGGAATCGAAGTAGATTATACCGGCATAGACCTTTCACCTGACATGATTGAAGCGTCTAAAAATAGATTACCGGAGTTAACATTTTTTGAGGGAGACTTATTTGATTTTGATCCGCCGGAAAAAAGTTATGATTGGGTTTTATTGTCGGGCGCATTAAACGAACCGTTACAGGACGATGGTGAATATTTAGAATCGATTATTTCTCGTTTGTATTTATGCTGTCGCAAAGGATTGGCATTTAACTTACTCAATGATGATTACGAGTGGTCTGCAAGGGAGCGGTATACGCTTCAGGCGTTTAAGCCCGAAAGTGTAATGCAACAATTAAATGTGTTTTCAGGTTGCACGGTAGTTCGCACAGATTATATGGATGTTGATGCTAGTTTTTTCGCGTGGCGAGAGAAGAAATATAAACCGTAGTTTTGTATTAATGAATTTTTATTGTTGCAAAGGAATTGTAAATATAATACGAGCCCCTTTTTGGCTTTGTTCAGCATGTATGCGCCCATGATGTGATTCCAGTATTTTACGACAGATGGCCAGGCCGAGGCCTGTGCCGCCGATTTCTGTGTTTGTTTTGCTGCTTTGTATGAACTCATCAAATACCGCTTCAAGTTCATCTGTGGGAATACCATCACCTTCATCTTGAATGGTAAATGTCAGTCCTTGCACTGTTTTTCCTTCGTAAGATTTTATAGTGGATGATTTGATTAAAACATTTATGCTGCTGTCTTTCGGTGAAAACCGAATAGCGTTACCCAGTAAGTTGGTAATGACCTGACTTATACGCGCTCTGTCACACATCAGCATTGCGTCACTGGTACTATTTTCTATTTTCCATAGCAGGTTCTTAGTATTTAAAACGGCAATTTGATCCTGAAAACATTGGTCGCAAATATCGACTAAATTTTCCTGACTGAATCGTATTTCAATTTTTCCTGACTCAAGCGCAGAAAGATCCAATAAATCATTGAGCAAGTTTAATAATCGTTCGCCGCTGGTGGTGATTTTGGAAAAATAAGTTTTGATCTGTTCGCTGTCGGCAAGGTCTGATTTTTTAAAACCAATATTTGAAAAACCTAATATTCCGTGCATAGGTGTTCGTAACTCATGTGAAATATTTGCCAGGAACAGAGACTTTGTGCGATTTGCTGATTCGGCATCCTCTTTAGCAAGCAAAAGTGACTCGCTGGTTTCAATATGCTTTTTAATCTCATGTGCGAGGCTTGTGGTTCGGTCTTTGACCCTTTGTTCCAGTTTAAAGTGTGAGTCTTGTAGTGCCTGTTCGTCTTTTTTTCGCTGAGTGATATCACGAAGGGTGCAAACATAAGCGGTGATATCCGTTTTGTTATGTTTCATCACTGATATGGATAAATTTAAAAAAAGAGATTCGTTGTCATCGGAGAAAAAGCCAACCTCCATATCGCGAATATTACTGTTTAGGTTTCCCGTGCCCTGTAATGATAGTATTTTTTCTTTTAGAAAGTGACGAATTAGCTCTGTGTCACCCCCTTTACACAGCTTGGTAACTGCGTCATTTTTTAATTCCACTTTAAACTTACTATCCAGAACGATCAGCGCATCGTGCATAATTTGTATAATGCTTTCGGCAGCATACTGGGCATTAATATCCAGAAATTTGAACCGCCAAGTGACCATGGACATAACAAGAAACATGAACACAATAAATATTGAGCCAAATGGATAAATATCAATGTTAAATGATGGCGCGATGTCTATCGTCGCAAAAAAGCCAACAATCAACGAAATCGATAGCCATTTTGCTCTATTCCAAAGTGGACTGTTGCGATCACTGCGCCGCATTGTTTGCCAATATAATGTCAATATGTAAATGAGGATAGCCGTTAAATAAACAATGAAAAATAATCCAGCAGGGCCGTAATCTGGTTCGGTGCCCCATGGAAACTGCAAATAATCTGTAACAAAAAGATTTGTAAGTAAGAGGAGTAAATAAAGACAAAGTGAAATAAATGAACAGAAAGCTATCAGCTTCAGATCTTTCCTCCGACGCTGCAGTACTTTAGAGGAAAAAAGAAGCACTGTAGGTGGGATTAGTAGCATTCCTAAGTGGGTGCCCGCATTCCATACGGGGTATAGGTCGGCATTTATGGTGATTCGAAAGAAAATATCGCTAAAAAATAAGATGAAAAGTGACAGGGAAAATAAAAAATAGCTGAAGCGGATACTAGAGTCCCATTCTCTTATTAACGTAAAGCTTCCCAGTATGAATATAACTGCAGAAACTAGAATTACAGGTAAGGCATGCAAGCCGAACAGGTAGTTCTCGGGGTTGAAAATCTCATCAATCATGTGCGGGATATCTTTGATATGTGTATTTAGTGGTTATGTTAACGCAATATAGACCATATATTGCAAAAAATTGAGATGAGTGAAGCATTTTTTGTGTATTCCACCTATTGCAAGATAACAATAAACAGTACCAGCGAAATTGAAATGTTTGCAGGTTAAGTATTCTATAATGATAGCTTCTATTATTATAGAATACTTAACCTTTTTAAGGTGTTACTAGGCATGGTCAAAATTGTAGTGGATTTTATTTTGTCAGGAATCCTGTCTATCGGGCGCTTATTCTAATCCTTAAGTTTTTTAATATTGGGTCGATCTAATGTTGAATGTTTCGTTTTTTGACATGTTGATCAAGGATGAATTATGTTTAGAAAAATGTGGCAGTATCTGGCTATCAAGGAGTAGAAGTTGCTATGGAAAAACAAATCGATATTTCTTCTTTGGCTGGAAATATTCTCATTGCTGAAGACACGAAGGATATTCGGGTTTTAATGACGTACTATTTTGAATCTACGTCGGCGAAAATTACATTTGCGAATAATGGTGAGGAGGCCGTAAATTTTGCAAAGTATAACCAATATGACTTGATACTAATGGATATCCAAATGCCTGTGCTTGATGGTCTATCTGCCACCAGAGAAATTAGAGACTCAGGTTTCAAAAAACCAATTGTTGCACTAACAGCAAATGTGATGAAAGAAGATCAGGAGTGTTATAAAGCATCTGGTTTGGATGCGTTTATTGCGAAACCGATTGATACAATCGAGCTTTATAAAGTGCTAGAATTTTATTTGCCTAAACGAAAAGGCGAAAGCATAAATGAAGCTGATAAGTTAGAAAAGAAACGTCAGACAAAACTGAGATTAGCATCAGCTTTTAGAGAACGACTTCCTGACTGGTTGTCTGATATATCTTTAGGTATACGTGAAAAAAATAGTGATGAACTATCTAGGGTCGCTCATGTGTTAAAAGGTTTAGGTGGTAGTTTTGGGTACCCTGAGATTACGGAAATGTCGGCCAATATAGAATTACTGGGGAAGAAGTCTGATTTTGAAAACGCGGCAATATGTTTTGGGGAGTTAGAGGCATTTTGTAAAGATATTATCTAATTCGTAAGCGCTTAGTGCGGGAAAAGAGTTAAATGCCGTTTTTGTATTATTTATAGTCTCCGCGCCCCCCCTTTTTTTATAAACACACCTCATCGATACACCAGAATATGCCATTTGCCTGAATGATTCCGGCAGTTGTATAGCGGTGGTACGTCTAGAAAAATCAAATGTTGATCCAATGCCCGGTTTTTATTGAATTATGGTTATTTTTGTTGGTTTAAGGAAAAAAAAGCATTCAGGATGTATTATCCTAGATTCCGCAGTTGGATCGCGATTTCTAGCACAAGCTCTTGACGTACCTAGTCAATTTAAAAAACTGCTGATCACCAATAAGCTGACCACTCATTTTTTAAATTCACTATGCACATCAATATCTTGCACTATAAAGTCGAATCTAACTGCGGATTCTAGGATTATGAGCAGGTTTTTCTGAGCAGCATTACATGTAATATTTTGGGATATTTGTCCCAAAATAGTTTATCCTATCTTTGATGAGTTAAATCAAAGGGTGCATAATGTACGGCTTTTGAAACACCTCTACGCAAGGAAAGCAAAAATGAGTGAACTCGCGGCGCCTAACACGCCAACTGAACGGAATTCTAAAGAGCTAATTGGAGGCTCTTCGTTGCCTAAAAACAAGAATAAAAACAAGAATAAAAAAAATAGCAGGGCCAGCTTAATTGAAACGTTGCTGCTTTTTTCTGCGCTGCCCGCCATTTATTATGGTTGGTCTATCCGCGAAGAAGAGATATTTGCAGCGGAAATGGGCTGGGGATACAGTCTTGGTATTATTGGTGGTGTAATGATGCTGGTTCTCATGTTATACCCCTTGCGAAAACACGCGAAATTTATGAGAAATCTTGGCCAGGTTAGGTACTGGTTTCGTTTACATATGGCTCTGGGGATATTGGGGCCAGTCGCTGTTCTATATCATGCTAATTTTGACTTGGGATCGATTAACAGTAATGTCGCCTTGATTTCCATGTTGGTTGTTGCTTGTAGCGGGGTGATCGGGCGTTTCGTCTATTCTAAAATTCATCATGGTCTGTATGGCCGTAAAGCAACATTTGATGAGTTGTGTGTTGAATTGAATCAAGCCAAAGAAAAAAATGATTTGTTTTTTTCAGTCTCGTCTGATGAATTAATGTTGCCACTGGTTCAGTTTGAGAAAAAATACGTTGCGATGACAGGTAACTTGTTTTTTGGTGTAATGCTTCTTCCTTTTCTTCCTCTGTTTTCATTCCTATCGCACATGAAATTTAAGCGAAAAATTAAAACTGAAATAGAGAAACTCGAAAGTAAAGAAGGTATGGTCATAGGCCAGCTTAAGCCGATTAGCACTACTTTGAATGGCTATTCAAAAAAATATCTATTAAACACATCCAGAATGATCGAGTTTATTGTATATGAAAGAATCTTCTCTTTGTGGCATACGCTTCATTTACCACTGTTCATAATTATGGTATCAACGGGCTTGTTCCATGTTTATGCCGTTCACATGTACTAAGTTTTCACAAAACTAATCATACACTATTATAAAATAATGAAAATAATATCGATATTGATCGTGCTCTTTTGTGGGGTGACGCTTGTTAGTACGTCTTACGCAGCGCCATTTGATCGCTTTCTTATGCCGGGAAAACTGGTTGAATCTCATAAGAAATTTGAAACCACATGTGATAAATGCCATGAAGCATTTGATAAGCAGGAACAGAACAAACTTTGCCTTAGTTGCCATAAAAAAGTTAATAAGGATGTGAAAGCGAAGCTCGGATTTCACGGCAAGGAGCCGTCCGTTAAGCTTGAAGAATGTAAGAATTGCCACACCGATCATATCGGTAGAAGTGCAAATATTGTTAATCTCGATAAGTCTGGGTTTGACCACAGGCTCACTGATTTTCTATTGAAAGGCGGGCATAAAAAAACAAGATGTGAGAGCTGTCATGCTAGAGGGAAAAAATATCGAGATGCGCCACATTTGTGCCTAGATTGCCATAAAGAGGATGATATACATCAATCACGAATGGGTAAAAAATGTCAGGACTGTCATTCAGAGTCTGATTGGAAAAAAACGAAATTCGACCACGATAAAACAAAATACAAACTAAAGGGTAAGCATAAAAAGGTTAATTGCGGTGATTGTCACCCAAATCAGCGATTTAAAGCAACACCTGTCATTTGTATTGCCTGCCATAAAGTTCAAGATGTTCACCGGGGTGAATTTGGAAGCAAGTGTGAAAAATGTCATAACACGAAAAAATGGAACGAAATTTTGTTTGATCACGATAAAACAAAATTCAAATTGCGATTTCGGCACGACAAAATATCCTGTGGCTCATGCCATGTTAAAAATATATACAAGGTGGAATTAAAAAAAGACTGCTATTCATGTCACAAATCTGATGATAAACATAATACGCAGTTCAGCAATAAGTGTGAAAAATGTCATCAGGATAAGTCCTGGGAAAAACTCACGTTTAATCATGATAAAGATACAAAGTTTCGTTTAACTGACGCGCATAAAAAAGCAAGCTGCCAAAGTTGCCATTTCGGCTTTGTGTATAAAGAGAAGTTAAAAATGGTTTGCGACTCTTGTCATAAGGTTGATGATATTCACAATGGCAATTTAGGTAAGAACTGCGCGCGTTGCCACAGTCAAAAAAACTGGTGGGAGAAAATTGTATTTGATCATGATTTAACAAAATTCCCATTAATTGGCTTGCATGGCCTAGCCTCATGCGAAGCGTGCCACAGCTCTACAGATTATAAGATTAAAAACCCCCGTTGTTATGCATGTCATGAGTCAGAAGATGTACATAAATTAAAATTAACAAAAAAATGTGAATCTTGCCACACCCCTAACGGCTGGAAAGTCTGGCTGTTTTCTCATAATGATGAAACGGATTATAAGCTGGATGGTGAGCATGAGCTTGTTGAATGTGTCGCTTGCCATAAAGACCCGATAGTAGGAAAAAAGAAAATCGTATTGTCAGATAAATGCGTAAGTTGTCACTCGAATGATGATACACATTCGGGAAAATTTGGTAAGCGCTGTGAAAAATGTCACAGCACTGACTCATTTAAAAATATAACAAAATTGAATTGACTCGGAAAGTACACGGGTAAAGTCTTGTGATGGAAAAGATGAATAAGTTGGGTTGCGGAAACAAAATGAATTTTGAAGTAATTATTTCAAGCCAGTATAAATCTGTGCTTCAAATTTTCTCGCTAGTTGTATTAATGTTGGTCTCGCTGCAGGTATGTTCACAGGAGGCAGTTGAAAGTAAAGGTTTTGAGTCATTCTCAGAGTTTGATCATTTTAAAACTGGATTCCCACTTGATGGTGTGCATGGGCGTACGGAATGTGCGGCCTGTCATGTGCGTGGTATTTTTAACGGAACACCTGGTACTTGCCGCGAATGTCATGGTGGGCTAAGTGCAATTGCCACATCTTCGAAGCCGGCTAATCATATTCCAACATCGGAGGACTGTCGAGAGTGCCATTCCGAAAACAGCTGGGATCAAATAGTACAAGTGCACGCAGCTGATGCTTATGGTCGTTGTGAGGCTTGTCATGATAATGTAATTGTAGTCGGTAAAACAGCGGCGCATATTGCAGTAACTGGTAAATGTGATGATTGCCATGGTGTCACTCATTGGAAAGTTGAGCATCTGGATCATGATTTTGTGATTGGTGATTGCGTGAGTTGCCATAATGGCAATCAGGTTATGGGTAAGCCAACTAAACATCCTAATGCAAAAGATACTTGTGCCAGTTGTCATAATACACGTTATTGGAGTCCTGCAATAATGGATCATGATGCTGTGAACGGTGCGTGTATTCAGTGTCACAATAATGTTGAATATATTGGGAAAAGTAATAATCATATTTCTTCATCTGATCAGTGTGATAATTGTCACGTAACACATACCTGGGAAACAGAAGGTGTCGATCATGACTCATTAAGTGCTGTGTGTTTCACTTGTCACAATGGTGATAGGGCGAGAGGAAAAGCGGTAGACCATATTAATTCAATAAACATCTGTGATGATTGTCATGTGACAAATACTTGGGATACGCAAAGAGTTGAGCATGGGTCGGTTATTGGCGCTTGTGAAAATTGCCATAATGGAAGCGTAGCGATAGGTAAAGGTGAAAGTCATATCGCATCTACGGAGTCCTGTGTTAGTTGCCATACAACTTTAAACTGGGTGCCGAGTAACGTGGATCATGACTCAATAACCCATCCTTGTTTTATTTGTCATAACGGAGCCGTGGCGACAGGTAAGTCAGCAGAGCATATTAATTCGCTTAATATTTGCGATGACTGTCATGTAACAAATACCTGGGATACTAAAATAGTAGAACACAGTGCAGTGATAGGTTTTTGTGTCAGTTGCCATGATGGAAAAATAGCACGTGGCAAACATTTGAGTCATATGCGGTCACTGGAAAGTTGTAACGATTGTCACTCGAGCTTAACTTGGGATACCGAAAAGGTGAACCATGATTCAGTTACGGGAGTGTGTTCTTCATGCCATGACGGTATTATTGCAAAAAGTAAGCATGCAGAACATGTTATCACTTCGGATGAGTGTGATGTTTGCCATATTACAACTGACTGGGGGGGGGTGCTATGAAGCGAGCATTCATTCTATGTTATTTGTTGTCACTGGGTTTTTCACAAAATAGGGTTTTAGCAGCTGAGCCTGCCGATAAGTTGGTTTCACCGGAGATTGATAACCCTAGTCTGCCAGAAAAGAAACTGACACCTGAAGAACTAGAAGTAAGAAAGCTTGAATTACTAATGGAGCAAGCCCGCCAGTCAATGGTGAAGCATGATTATCGTAGTGCGATAACGAGTTACACTGCTGTTACTCGTTACGAAGGTACCGACTTTTTTCAGGCGGCACTTGAATATCTTGGATTGGCGCGAGAGCGTAATAAACAATTTTCCCATGCCAAAGCAGAGTACGAACGTTATTTGAGGCTGTTTCCTAAGGGAGAGGGCGCCAGCAGAGTTGAGCAAAGATTAGCTGGGTTGCTGTCAGCAGCCTTTGAGCCAAAGAAAAAGTTACGCAAGTCTAAGCGAGCACTTGGAAAATCTGGCTGGGTTGATTACGGAAGTATAATGCAGTTTTATCGGCATGATAGCGAGCTTCAGCAGTCAATTGGCAATAACTATTCTGCGTCTAATGTTTATTCGAGTTTTTTTTATACTGCAAAAATAAAAACGCCATCATACGAGATGAAAAATCGAATTTCGCTTAGCAATAATTATGATTTTGAAGAAGATGACGAAGATAATGATTTGTTAAGAGTGTCTAAGCTGTCTTCAGAAATACACTCTCGTAGGCTTAAATTATCTGGCCGTGTTGGACGGCAAACCCAAAATAGCAGTGGTGCCTATGGTCGATTCGATGGAGCAGTGCTCGCCTATCATTATAATCCTAGAGTAGCGTTACGTATGGCCTCTGGTTTTCCGGTGGACTTTGGTACCTACGACAGCATCCAAAGTAATAAACATTTTTATGCTGCTAATCTGGAAATGGAGTCCCTGTTTGGTTATGTTGATTTTAATAGCTATTTTGTTACCCAATATTTTGACAATATTCTTAATAGGCAAGCGATGGGCTTAGAGCTGCGTCATTTTGATAAAAGGTTGACATTTTTTACCGCCTTGGATTATGACTTCTCTTACTCAGTTTTAAATAATCTTGTTGCTAATGTGAATTATAAAGTTAATCGAAATCACCGTGTAGGTAGCAATGTTACCTATCGTCGCAGCCCTTTTATAGCAACTACAAATGCGCTGCAAGGGCAGACGGTGTTAACGCTCGATGAAATGTTAAGTGTAAGAACAAAAGATGAGCTTAGAGAGCTGGCGCGAGATAGAACCGCACGGTATGCATCCGCCAATATATCGTGGCAGCATAAGTTTAGTAAGAATATTGAATTGAATTACGATTATACGATTTCAGATCTCAGTGGGACGACCTCGTCCGGTGGTGTTCTTGGTAATGTAGGAACGGGTTTTGAGTACTATTATTCGACACAGATTACAGCAACGGATATTTTTACAAAGTACGACGTTAATATACTCGGTTTACGTTTTGATACACGGTCTAGCGGTGACAGAACGACGCTAAATCTAATGCGACGAGATCGACTAAGCAAAAAAATAACATTTGGCACAAAATTCCGAATGGACTATCAAAAACGAACAAATGGTGAAATTCTATACGACATTAGGCCGTCTTCAAAAGTAAACTATAAAATATCGCGAAAATATAAGCTGGAATTTGAACTGGGACTCCAGCACCGCATTCGAAAATATTCGTTCGATGCCAGCAATGAAACAAATGGTTTTTTCAGTTTAGGTTATATTGCACAGTTTTAAGGCATAACTTGCCTATTAGTCCACGTGTAATTATATTTTAAGTGCGAAAAAAACATAATGGTGAAATAATTAGCCAAACCATTATGGAAATTTTATAAAACATGGATAGTGAATTACAGGAAAATATACTCTACGCGCTATTAATTGTGATGAGTTTTATTGTTTACATTTGGCAGTATCGACGTAAGCAGCGGCGAAATATCGCTCAGATCGCACGAAATCAAAAAGCGGGTCTCACTGAACCCGCATCATTACACCCCAAAATCGACAGCAACCAATGTATAGGTGCCGGCGCCTGTGTCTCGGCATGCCCTGAGGGAGATGTCATTGGCATGATTAGGGGTAAGGCAACTCTTATTAATCCTACAAAATGCATTGGTCATGGCGCTTGTAAAGCTGCTTGTCCTGTTGGTGCCATTACTCTGGTGTTCGGCACTGAAAATCGAAGTATAGAAATACCGGAAACTGATGAATATTTTGAAACTAATGTTCCTGGTATTTATATCGCGGGTGAGCTTGGCGGTATGGGGTTGATTCGAAATGCCCTAGAGCAAGGTAAGCAAGCTATTGATGCAATCTCAAAAAATGCTCGATCGGGTGAAGGCTGTCTCGACGTTGTTATTATTGGTGCCGGTCCTGCCGGCATTTCTGCGTCTCTTGGTGCTATGGAGAAAAAGTTAAAATACGTCACATTGGAGCAAGATTCATTGGGTGGTACAGTTGCCCATTTTCCTCGTGGAAAAATTGTGATGACAGCGCCGGTTAATATTCCTGTTGTGGGTAAAGTGAAATTTAAAGAAACCACCAAGGAGGCGTTAATTGATTTCTGGACCAAGGTGGAAAAGGACACTGGTGTTAAAATCAACTACCACGAGCGCATGGAAGATATTCAAAATGCCGGCGATTATTTTCAGGTCACTTCATCAAAATCCACATATAAAACAAAATCAATTTTATTAGCTATGGGACGTCGTGGTACACCCAGAAAACTGGGTGTAAAAGGTGAAAATAAAACTAAAGTTGTTTACCGCCTTATAGACCCGGCCCAGTATATTGGCCAGCATGTATTGGTGGTGGGTGGTGGAGACAGCGCATTGGAAGCAGCTATAACAATTGCTGAAGAAGAGGGAGCAACGGTCACAATTTCGTACCGAAGTGCTGCCTTTAGCCGAGCTAAAGAAAAAAACCGTCAAAAAACCGAGCAGGCCGAAAGGGAAGGGAAGTTAACAGTTTTTCTTTCGTCTAATATTAAAGAGGTGGCCGATTCCACTGTATCTATTATCAATAAAGACAAAGACGAGATTGTAATAAGTAATGATGTCGTGATTGTTTGCGCGGGTGGAATACCACCAACGCCATTTTTAAAAAAATCTGGCATTCATGTAGAAGAAAAATATGGCACAGAGTAGATTAAATAGTAGGTTGATCAATTGAAGATACTCATGAATCATTTCATTAGAAGTCTCACTTTTTTTATTGTCATATTTTCTTGGAATAGTACGCCGGTATTT
>JAOTSL010000280.1 GCA_029864945.1 Gammaproteobacteria bacterium | reverse complement strand
CGGCCATTTATGATAGAGAGGAAGGTCTGGTTATTTGCGGACACACCTAAAGGTGCACATGCCAGTGGCATCTTTTACAGCCTAATTGAAACCGCGAAAGAAAATGAAATAGAACCATATGCCTATTTTCGCCATATCTTTAAAGCGCTTCCCTATACGGATACGGTAGAAAAAGTTGAAGCGTTACTGCCTTGGCGGGAAAAAAATCAAATAACGGCGCTCGAAAATACAGACTTGAATGCCGAGTAGAAAGCAATTACCTTGGTAATTTGGCGCTTACGTCAATGAGAAAAAACATGAACGATATTTGTAGCTACGCCAAGAATTTGATATTCTGACTCCCCGAAAACATGATAGGCGCGCTCACAAAGTTTTTTAATGGCATGGCCGCACGGCGCATCATACTGTTCGTCTGTTTTTATTAATAAGCGAATATCTTTTTCCGTATTTTTGCGAGAGAACCCATAGTTACGACAAGGCTCCCATTTAATTCGGCCTGTTTTTTTATATTGAGAAATTAATCGTGTAAGTTGCTGGCGAGAATATCCGGTCACTTCTATTAAAAATCGAGTAATGATTCCTTTATCACTTTTCAAGCAAGTCGCATATCGAAACTTTATCAGTATTTTTTGTATAAACCGATATCATTCAGATTTATCACCTAGCACAAAAAATGCGATAGCTTGATTACCCAAAAGAAACTCTTCTAGAAATTCTACGGTGATTAATTTATCCACATTCATGATCGTTTCCATTGATAGATCATGAACAGGAATTGAGCTTATTTCATCCCTTTAGATTCATTTCGTATTAGAAATAAGGCCGAGCTTCAGACTCATTTGGTATTGGAAAAGGCTGCGGCTTGTTAGATGCCTATCTCTGTGCTACATTTAAACAACACACTCTATGCGCATACTTAATGAGGGTATAAACATGCAGCGAATATATGATGAAACAGCCCCAAAAAAATCAGCAAACCTTAGTATAAACAGTGACTTACTAAAAAAGGCTCGAGGATTAAACATCAACCTCTCAGCTACATTAGAACAGGCTTTGACGCAACAAGTGAAGAAAGTTGCACGAGAAACATGGCTAAAAGAGAATAAACAAGCCCTAAACTCACTAAATGACCTAGCCGAAGAAAATGGCCTATTTTCTGACTCATACAGGAATTTTTAATGAGCCAATACACGCTATATAAAAATGAAAATAAGAGTACGAAAAAAGCTTACCCTTATTTTGTAAATGTGCAAAGTGATTTACTGGATGATTTAAATTCACGAATTGTCATCCCTCTTTCCCCACTAAAAATGCTAAATGATAATAATGTTAAAAAACTTTGCCCTATCATAGAGGTTGAAGATAAATCATTTGCATTACTCACGCATCAACTGACTTCAGTTCCAAAATCCATTCTTAAAAAAGAATCAATTTCTTTAGAAAACCACCGCTACGAAATACTTGGTGCAATTGATTTATTATTGACGGGCATCTAATCTGGATAGGAGGATACCTCACAGCACCCCTCCTCCCACACCACCGGGCATACGGATCACGTACCACGGCGGTTCAATTATTCTTATCTCATCTTGGCGCCAGTAATGGCAACCCCAAGTTCACAAAATATTTATTCGGTAGCGCATAATAAATTGCAGGGCTTCCACTTAATCGCCAAGGCCCGTGCGCTGACTTCGACGTATTCCAAGCCAACTTAACATCAATACCAAGACTGTATCAAGTTCACGCCACCTCTATGCCGGTTGCCGCTTTGCCAATAAGAAGGTTTCCGCAAAGCTTATCCCAACACCGTTTCAGTGCATTGGTTTTGACAACATCGATGTGCATTTCGACACCTCATCAGTGGTTCACTTACATTCATCTCTTTGATACTCACCTGACGCGATCCAAGTCACGCCTTTTCCCAACTCGCTCACGACCAAAGCTCTTTACCTCAGCCGCAGTGGGTGGTTTGAAATCCTCTCCTTCAAGACGATTCCGAG
>JAOTSL010000195.1 GCA_029864945.1 Gammaproteobacteria bacterium | reverse complement strand
AATCATAGTTTCTAATTTTGCACGTAATAATCGAGCAAGAACAGGTGATCGGCCGCCGGAAGAAACAGCCACTACAACTGGCGAGCGATCGATAATAGAGGGCACAATAAAACTACACAACTCAGGGGCATCTACCACATTTACTGGAATACCAGCCTGCCGCGCTAACTCTGAAACGGTTTTATTAACTGCGCAATCATTAGTCGCAGAAATTACAAGCTTACTATCTGCTAGATCAGATACTTCGAAATCCCTAGCATAATGCTGAATAGTATTTTCAGATACACGCTTTACCAAATCCTGATGCAGTTTCGGTGAAACCACCAAAACATCCGCACCAGCTTTGAGCAACAATTCTATTTTTCTTAACGCAACGTCACCACCACCAACCACCAAGCAGCGCTGGCTTCTAATATTCATAAATACGGGAAAAAAATCCATAAAAAAACCCTAATTTTTTTGGTTCAGACAATTATATCGTATATCGCTGCAGCGATAATCATCATATGTAACAATATATTAGATATTTCGTCCAGATTTGATGCTTCAAATGAAAAGTATGCCCATACTGGACTGCTGATTGCAATTATCCATCAGTTAAATGCACCAACAATTCCATTACGATCAAGGAGAACAACATGAACGCCGCTGAACTTTTCATCAAATGTCTTGAGAACGAAGGGGTCACCGACATTTTCGGCATTCCCGGTGAAGAAAATCTTGATGTCATGGATGCCCTTCTCGACAGCAAAATTCGTTTTATTACCACCCGTCACGAGCAAGGCGCTGCATTTATGGCCGACGTGTATGGTCGATTAACAGGAAAAGCAGGCGTTTGCCTTGCCACACTTGGCCCCGGCGCAACAAATTTGGTTACGGGTGTCGCTGACGCAAATATGGATCGCGCACCGGTTGTTGCAATTGCAGGTCAGGCATCAACCCATCGAATGCATAAAGAAAGTCATCAGGTACTTGATCTGGTCAATTTATTTGCACCAATATCTAAATACAGCACCCAGATTCGTGCCGCCGAAATCATACCCGAAATAGTTCGAAAAGCATTTAAAGTAGCAGAAGCAGAGAAACCAGGCTGTAGCTTTATTGATTTTCCAGAAAATATTGCTGAAATGGAAATTACAGGAAAATCACCACTTAAAGTACAAAGCCCTATGCCGCCTGCACCGCCAGCTGAAAAATTGCGATATGCGGCAGAAATAATATCAAACGCGAGTTTTCCCATAATTATGATTGGTAACGGAGTGATTCGCGCAAAAGCCAGCGAACAAGTTGTCGCCATGGCTGAAAAACTGAGGATACCTGCAGCCACTACATTTATGGCTAAAGGCGTCATACCCTCATCACATGAATTGTCACTGGGAACGGTGGGTTTACAGGCCCATGATTATGTTTCCTGTGGATTTGATCGCGCTGACGTGGTGATTTGCATTGGCTACGATATGGTCGAGTATCATCCTTCGGCCTGGAACCCGGAAAAAACACATAAAATTATTCACATTGACTCCATGGCCGCTGAAGTAGATGAAAACTACATTGTGGAAACCGGCATAATAGGTAATATATCCATCGCTTGCGAACAAATTGCATCGCTTGCTAAAGCAAATACCAATGAGTCTAGTGTTAAGTCACTGCACGATACAATCATGAATGAATTTAAACTGCATTCAGAAGACAATGCGTTTCCTGTTAAACCTCAAAAAATTATCTGGGATTTAAAACAGGCTTTAAATGACGATGATATTGTTATATCCGATGTAGGCGCACACAAAATGTGGATGGCGCGTATGTATCAATCAGAAAAACCTAACACCTGTATCATTTCTAATGGGTTTGCATCAATGGGTATTGCGGTTCCTGGTGCGGTTGCCGCTAAAGTTGCCTCGCCGAACACGGCCGCTATAGCTGTAACCGGCGATGCGGGTTTTATGATGAATTCTCAGGAGATTTCTACCGCGCTTATGTACGATATTCCGATTGTTATTTTAGTTTGGAATGACGGTAATTACGGTTTAATCAAATGGAAACAAGTAGCAAAATTTGGACGTGAGAGTAATATAAAAATTCAAAACCCGGACTTGGTAAAGTATGCAGAATCATTTGGTGCCAAGGGATATCGGATAGAAAAAACCGAAGATTTATTACCTACACTTAAACAAGCGATTGCAGACAATACCGTAGTCATCATTGACTGCCCTGTTGATTATGATGAAAACATGAAGCTGACTGAGAAGTTAGGTGAGTTAATTTGCCCCATATAACTATCAGCGCATTCATCTTTTGTCCCATAGCTGCGTTGTTTTCGTACTCAAATGGTCACATATATTCATATGCTCCCATTATCCGTGCGAAAACGCCTTGCTCTGTAACAAAATATAAACGCGCTGGAAGATCGCACATTCAAAACTCTATTAAAGACAGACGAAAATATTTTTCAGGATATTTATGACAACACATTACTCTCTACAAAGCGCAAAACCTTTTTCAGGATTGAGCTCCATCAACATCGTAGCTCCATTTGATGAAAGTATTATTGCATCAGCCGATGTTGCAAATGCTGAGGCAATAGAATCTGCCCTAGAAATCGCGCACAAAATGTATCAGGATAAAACCGGTTGGCTGAGTAAAACAAAACGCATTGAGACATTACAAAAAACAGCGACACTAATGGAAGCCGACATTGAATACCTGACCATTGAAGCGGCACGAGAAGGCGGGAAACCCTATATTGATTCAAAAGTAGAAGTTATACGCGCTATTGACAGCATTCGCACCTGTGCAGATGTATTAAGAAATAACGCCGGGCAAGAAATTCCCATGCGTGTTAATCCTGCATCAGAAAACCATCTAGCGATAACCACACACGAGCCCATCGGAGTCGTTGTTGCAGTAAGTGCGTTTAATCACCCATTAAATCTAATTGCACATCAAGTCGGCCCTGCAGTGGCAGCGGGCTGCCCGGTCATTGTAAAACCAACGCAAGACACCCCTCTTTCGTGCTTTCGACTAGTCGAATATTTATATCAAGCCGGCTTACCAAAGCAGTGGTGTCAATCCATGTTAATAACCGATCGTGATCTCGCAACAAAATTAGTCACTGATTCCCGCGTTAGTTTTTTTAGTTTTATTGGCAGCGCAAAAGTTGGTTGGATGTTAAATTCAAAACTCACACCAGGTGCAAGAAGTGCGCTAGAGCACGGTGGTGTTGCACCTGTGATTATTGAACCGGATGCGGATCTTGAGTCGACTATTCCAGCAGTTGCCAAGGGTGGTTTCTATCACGCTGGCCAGGTTTGCGTTTCTGTTCAACGGATATATTGTCACAAATCAATTATTGAAACAGTGACCAATAAATTAAAAACAATCGCAGATAATTTAATTGTCGGTGACCCAACAGATAAAACCACCGAAGTCGGCCCGCTCATTCGCCCATTAGAAGTAGACAGAACACACGACTGGGTGGAAGATGCTATCACTGAAGGTGCAACGCTAATAACCGGCGGCAAGAAAAAAGACAACAACTGCTACGCACCAACAATTCTGCTAAACCCATCACCAACGTCAAAAGTTTCCACCATGGAAGTCTTTGCACCGGTCATTTGTATTTACAGTTACACCGATATCGATGATGCAATCACTAAGGCAAACTCACTACCATTTTCTTTTCAAGCTGCTGTATTTACCAAAAATATAGATACCGCAATGAAGGCCTACAAAAAATTAAATGCATCCGCCGTTATGGTCAATGATCACACGGCATTTCGTGTGGACTGGATGCCATTTGCAGGACTAAAACAATCAGGCCTGGGAATCGGCGGCATTCCACATACTTTTCATGATATGCAAATTGAGAAAATGCTGGTAATAAAGTCTGCGGAATTGTTTTAAGAAAAACTAAGCCATTAGTTTTTTAATGGTTTATTCAAATTCACACTAAAAATACACATGTTCTCACACGTCTAAGAGTAATTAGAATCACCTCAATAGTCCAAAAAAGTGTAAAAAATGTTACCACTTTGTGATACTTACGTGATCAATTCTGGCGATATATGAGGCATAATGTTTTTAGTATCGGATTAGTTGAATCGCTTCACAGGAGTATATCACTATGAAAAACAAGTTAATTCCCCTCGTATCCACATTTGCTATTAGCCTAGCAGTTCTTACCACATATACCTTCTTCAGCAGTCCGGTAGAAAGTGCTGATCAAATGCCCGGCCAAATAAATAAAGCAATGCAATCTACCGGTTATATGAAACCATCGGCTGATGTATTAAAAAAACAACTAACTCCATTACAATTTAACGTCACCCAAAATGATGCAACTGAGAATCCATTTAAAAATGAATATTGGGACAATAAAAAACCAGGGATTTACGTTGATATTGTATCCGGCGAACCGCTTTTTAGCTCAACCGACAAATTTAAATCCGGTACCGGCTGGCCCAGTTTTACCCAGCCAATACAAGACGTAGAACTCGTCATTAAAGAAGATAAACTGCTGTTTTATACCCGCGTTGAATTGCGTAGCAAACTGGCAGACTCTCATCTTGGCCATGTTTTTAATGACGGGCCAGCGCCAACAGGTAAAAGATACTGCATCAATTCAGCATCTCTGCGTTTTGTACCAAAAGAAAGCTTGAAAACAGAAGGTTATGACAAGTACGTCTCACTCTTCAATTAATATTTATAAAAATCGCATTTATAAAAAGAACTCAAGGTATTGCTGTTACTGTTACCGTAGCCACTAAGGGAAAGACCCTATAGTAAGAGTGTCAGCAATACCTTTTGTACAACCATCAAGCAAAGTAACATTGTTAGTGCGCATCCGATCATGACCTTATTAAAATGATACGGCCATGATCAGGTCAATAAAATATTTTTTTCCATCCCCTAACGTCAATCCAAAATACACAATTCGGATCTCCCCAAACAATCGAAGTTTCTCGTTACAACAACATTCACTTGCATCCCACCTACTACTCATTTGGTAAAAATAACTTAAGCTTTATTCTTATGCTCCGATAACATTATAATCGCTAAAAACGATATAAACGTTATTTTAGGTAATTTTGTTATTTTTGGTATATTCGCTATATACTAAACTCTGAACAACTATGAGTTTAAGACACTAATCGTTATAAGAATTATAGATTCAGTCGATTTTAAACAGCCCGAAAAGCCATCATAAGTGAGATAAAATGAACTCAAATTTAACCGCTAAAGACACGTCATCAGCAATAAATCAAAATACCAACAACCTAACAGTTGGCGATTTACTGCTTCAGTATTTAGAACAAATTGGGGTTCAGTATATGTTCGGGGTACCTGGCGGCGCAGTAGAACCGTTATATGACGCAGTCGCTAGGAGTGAACGTCGTGGTGGTCTGCGCTCTATCGTGGCACGCCATGAGACCGGCGCAGCGTTTATGGCACAGGGCTACACCCTAGAAACAGGAAAGCTCGGTGTCTGTTGCGCTACTACCGGACCTGGTGCCACAAATCTTATTACCGGTGTTTCATCAGCCTACCAGGAAGAAATTCCTTTGCTCGTTATTACGGGACAAACGGCGCTCAAAACTTTTGGTCGCAACGCTTTTCAGGAGTCTTCATGCACCGGCGTGGACACCCTTGGTATGTTTCAACATTGCACTCAATATAATAGTCTTATTTCTGAAGCAAGCCAGTTCGAGCACAAACTCATTGCAGCTCTCATGGCTGCTACAGGGAACCCAAATGGCCCTGTTCACCTGACAATTCCTGTTGATGTACTTCGTAGTTCGTCATTGGTTACGCAAGCTTCCCATGATTTAAATACTTTATTAAAAAGACCATCAATGATGGATATGGATTCAATTACGAAGCTCAGGCATCTCATCGACAACAATAAAAAAATAGTCATTCTGTTGGGAGAAGGAAGCGTAGATGCGGCAGAACAAATTGTAAAATTTGCAGAACACACTCATACACCAATCGTAACTACACCGGGTGCTAAAGGACTAATCAACCCTTACCACCCTTTATATCATGGCGTAATTGGATTCGCCGGGCATAGCAGTGCACGGGACGTATTATCTAAAAACGACTTGGATTACGTACTCGCTGTGGGCACAGCGATGAGCGAATGGGATACTGCTGGCTGGGAAAACGAAACAACTTTAAATCATCGTCTAATTCACGTTGACGAAAACGAAACTCATTTTGCACAAACACCTATGGCAAAATTACATGTTCGCGGACGAATCAGAACTGTATTTCAATCACTGCATCAACACTTATTAGAACGTTCGCTTAATAGCTCACTTAATAGCTCACTTAATAGTATAAAAACTAAATCAAAAATAAAAT
>JAOTSL010000194.1 GCA_029864945.1 Gammaproteobacteria bacterium | reverse complement strand
CGCCTAACATTCAAATTTCGCTGGTGTTCAGTGATGGAAATATTCTTGGGTCTCCTCCTCTTAATATTTCACCAAAAATGCTCAGTCAACAATCTAATTTATTAAGCAGTGAAAATCATGAAAATGCTTTATTACTTGACCACAAATCTCATTTTATTCACGTTTATGCATGGCCAACAAACACAGGGCATAACTACTTAGTAATAAGCCAATCAAAAGTCAATCTAACAACCGCACTTAACACCACAAGACAGTCGATCATTATAATATTTCTATTTATTGCAGCTCTTGCCATTATTTCAGGAATATTGTGGCTTAACCAGTTCATTACGAAACCGGTGAATGCTCTCGTTGCACACGCAGATGTAGATGAAAATAGCGCTTACCCAGTCTTCCCTATCAGTGAGTCGAACGATGAAATTGGCCTTCTTGGAAAGGTATTAAACAGCATGGTCGATAAAATAAAGGAGCGCGAAGAATCATTAACGCAAACAGCCATCCAATTGAAAAACACACAAAATCTGGCCAAAATCGGCGGATGGGAACAAGACCATATACACAACACAATGAAATGGTCAGAAGAAGTCTTTCGTATACTCGACCTTGATTCAAAAAATACAATTCCCTCGCCTGAACTCATAGCAGAGCATATCCACCCAGATGATTTACCTCTTGTAAAAATAGCCTATCTCGAATCAGTAACGAACAAAAAATCTTATGATGTTACGCATCGTATTCAATTAGAAGACGGTACAGAAAAACATGTCCATGTTTACACTGAAACACAATATGATGAGAATGGTTTACCTGCAATTACAATCGGTACGATTCAAGATACATCTGAACAAATATTGCTTGACGAACAAATGCGTCGAACACAAAAAATGGATGCACTGGGTAAACTCACTGGCGGTATTGCCCACGACTTTAATAATTTACTGGGTGTGATACTTGGCTTTACCGAACTCTTGCAACTTAAAACAGATGCAAATAAAAACCCAAAAGATGCTGATTTTCTCGCGCAAATTTACCAGGCAGGAGACAGAGCGCAAAAACTAACATCAAAACTCCTCGCTTTTTCACGCACAGAGACACCAACAGCAGATTTAGTTGATGTCAATCAACTAATTAAAGAAGAGCAGCACTTACTTGAAAAAACACTAACAGTGAGAATAAAACTAACGTTTAATTTTCAAGATGAGATCTGGCCCGTATGGTTAGACAAAAATGAACTTAAAGACACCCTGCTAAACATGAGCATTAATTCAATGCACGCCATGCCAAATGGAGGAGAGTTAACACTTGATACCCACAACATCCATCTAGATGATTTGGATATTGGAAAACTAAAAATCCCCCCAGGCGATTATATTTTACTTACTATCACCGACACGGGTATAGGCATGGACCGCCAAACATCACAACGCATGTTTGAGCCGTTTTTTACTACAAAACAAGAAAAAGGCACGGGACTTGGAATGAGCCAGGTATATGGCTTTGTGCAGAGAGCCAAGGGCGCAATACACGTGTATTCTGAGCTTAATCATGGAACACGTATATCCATTTATTTCCCACGTTACTTTCCGGAAATAAATAATGGCAGACAAAGAAAACACACAATAAAATACGAAAACCTGTCAGGCAGTGAAAAAATACTGGTCGTTGATGATGAACTCTCTTTACGAAATCTTGCCAGTGAAATATTAAGCGCGCAAGGTTATCAGGTGATTTCTGCAAAAAATGGAAAGGATGCATTAGAAATATTAAAATCAGAACAGATAGACATACTTTTTAGTGATGTAATCATGCCAGAGATGGATGGATACAAATTAGCCTCAATTGTAAAAAAACAATACCCTTCTATTAAAATACAATTAGCCAGCGGGTTTTCAAACACTGACTTAAACACTGATCAACAGGAACTATACGAGCAACGTCTGTCAAAACCATTTACATCTAAAGATTTACTCCGAAAAATTCAAACCTTAACACAAAAACCAAATGTCTCAGTTAAGAAAGAACTTAACTTATAAAATATTATTTCGAGAAATTAATATCTCGAAAAAAGCCGTTCATAACCAGATCAGTAAAACTCACAACACCGATTACTTTTTGATTTTCTACAACTGGTGCTCGCGATAAATCGAATCGATCAAATAATCGAGCGCAGTAACGTATATTCATATTAGGATCAACAGAAAGCACAGGCTTTGCCATAATTTCGTAAACATTAACACGCTCTGGCGATAGATCAACCGCCAGCACTTTTCGGGCTATATCAGACAACAGCAACATACCATATTCATCAGTATCATGACGTTTGTTAACAATTAAGCACTTATTTTCAACATATTTCATTTTCTTTATGGCATCAATCACCAAGTCCATTCCATCAATCAAATCAAAATCAGTTTTCATGACATCTCTAATACAAATTCCAGTTTTGTCATTCATAATTGATCCTCCACAATTCGAGATAACTGCTGCACCTGATGTGATATACCAACTGCATCCTCAACATTAATTTGAAATGCAATTCCAGCACCTGACTCTTCATCTAGCTCTGCTACTTGTTCAATTGTTTCGAGTATTGCGCGACTTAAATGCTCTTCTACAAGAAACAGTAAAACATCTCTTTGTGTTTCTAACGATAAACCAAGAAACGTTTTAGACGGTTTTAATCCTTCTCCTCGGGCATGATTTATAACCGTCGCGCCGGTTGCACCTTTTTTACGCGCCGCATCCATCACGGCATCTGTTTTATCATCGTCGACAAAAGCTATAATTAGTTTAAAATGCATACGAGCCTCCTGTTAATTTTTAGTTTTCATTTTTTTCCTGCCCGCCATTCAGACAACTGAGCATATGCCATGACGGTAATTATCGGAAATAAACTGGCAAAAGCGATTAAGCCAAAGCCATCAATCATTGGATTACGACCAGGAATAGTATTGGCCAATCCAAGTCCAAGTGCTGTAACCAAAGGAACAGTAACTGTAGATGTGGTAACACCGCCAGAATCATAGGCAAGTGCCACAATCATCTTTGGTGCGAAAAAAGTTTGAATTACAACAAAAACATAACCCACAATAATATAGTAATGCAGGGGGGTACCGCTTACTATCCTGTATGTACCAAGTGAAATCCCGATAGCAACACCAAGGCCTACCGCTATTCGTAAACCTCGCACGCCAATCGCACCACCAGAAACTTCCTGAGCTTTCATGGCAACCGCAATTAACGATGGCTCAGCAATTGTGGTGCTAAAACCAATCATAAACGCAAATAAATAAACCCATATATATTCCTGCCATTGAATAACATCAGTCGCCGTTTTGATTCCTCCTGATATAAATTCTGGATCTGTTAGTTGTGATGCCATTATCTTTCCCAGAGGGAAAAGCGCTTTTTCCAAACCCACTAAAAAGAAGGCTAACCCAATAATGACATAAATAAATCCAACGATAACTTTTTTAGTTTGGGGTATTCTTTTTTTTATGACAAATAGTTGAAAACCAAAAATAATCAATGCAATGGGAAGCACATCTTTAATTGTCGATAAAAAGGTGAAAAATAAATCACTAAGCAATCCCATTAAATAATCAACCCATAAACCATAACAAATATCATTGGCGTCAAAGAGGCAAACGCAATCAAACCAAAACCATCTATCATGGGGTTTCTACCTTTAATACTTGACGCCAAACCAATGCCCAAGGCAGTTACAAGTGGAACGGTAATCGTTGATGTGGTCACCCCACCTGAATCATAAGCTATACCGATTATTTCTTTGGGTGCTATCATGGTCATTAGTACAACAGCAACATAACCTCCAATAATCATGTAATGTATAGGCCATCCTTTTAATATTCTCAACACACCAAGCACAATCGCAAGACCTACAGAAAGTGCGACGGTAATACGAAGTCCTGTTGCGTAGCCTGATTTTGCAGTTTCTGTATTTTCGATCATGCCGCCGTTTGCAGCTACATTTGCGGCTTCACCTGCAACCGCAATTAACGCAGGTTCGGCTATGGTCGTACCAAACCCCAGTGCAAACGCGAATGCAAATAACCAGAAGATACTACCTTTTTTCGCCAGCGAAAATGCCATAGTTTCCCCGATAGGAAACAATCCCATCTCCAGGCCGCGTATAAATAATGCGAGCCCAATGGCGACCAGCAGTGTACCTATTAGAATGTCATTGATATTAGGAATGGGAGACTGAATGATGAAGATCTGAAAAAATGCAATAACGATAATAATAGGCAGGAGATCTCTGAAACTATTAGCAACAGATTTAAGAAATTGTAAAAATGCGGAATTCAATGAAATTACGGTCCCTTCCCCCATATTTTAAATGCTTAAATACCAACCACAAACTAGCCTATCACTTTATTGACTGTAACCTAATCTAGAAGCTTTGCTAGGAGGCTGTCGGACTTAACACTGTTTGGCTGCAAACTCATGGATATCGATCAGAATTTTCGCTTCAAACGGTTAAGTCCGACAACCTCCCAGTAAAGATAAAACTGGAGTTTATGACACATTTATCATTTTTCCGTAATTCAGCTTAGTAAGTGTTTAAATTTAATATCCACAGGCATACACTGAAAAAGAGACTTCATTAGAAGTGGATGCGCCCAATATTTCATAAGGTATGGAAACACGCATTAGTCTTGACGCCATTCCCAATAAACACACATTACTTTTTTCTCGGTGATTATTGCATTTAGCAACTGACATTGGCGAGACTATGCAATACCGCCGTGCCCGCATTGATGCTTTACGCTCAGAATACTTTATATCTCAATATGATTTTTTTTAATCCACGCAATCGAGCTCTGGTACTTGCACTTTAGAAATTAATTTATTTCCAATTTCGCTATCTGGGTTGTTTGCCAGAATAACTTGAACAATTGACAATGCTTCAACCGGTTTGTCGAGTTTAAGTTTGCAACTGACTAGATTGACAGATAACTTCTCATCAAAAGAAACCATTGAATAGGCTTGCTCAAACATCTGCTCGGCAAGCGGGAAATCATCCAGTTGATACGAAAGAACACCGTAATGATTCATCGCAGCAATATGATTAGGCTCTCTGGCCAATATAGCCTTATATTTCATTTCTGCCTTTGACAATTCACCATAGCGATGATGCCGTACCGCTTTCGCAAATAAACTTTCGAGTGATTCCTGTATATTTGAGCCCTGCTTACTCGAGCCTTGTGTATTCGAACCATGGTTATTTAAATTATGCTGATCAAAGCCGATTGTGTCTTCCATATCCAAAGCCTCCTTTTTATCTGGAAATAGAGATAAAATACGCAATTGATATAAAAAACAGCAAAATTAGCGCCACGTACGTACTTAAAAACAACATTTGAGTATGAAACAAACAGAAATTCAAGTAATAAACGTTATAAAATAGCTATGTGATGGTGAGCAGAAATGTTTATGAAGACTTTCCAGTGACAACATTTGACAGATTTGAATTCAGAAACCATTCTTTTAACTCATAAAATGGCTGTGGTTTGCTAAATAGAAAGCCTTGAATAATCTGACAACCATTATCCTGTAGATATGTTAGTTGCTCCGGGGTTTCAACACCTTCAGCAACTACACTCATATCAAGATTAACCGCCATATTAATAATAGTTTTAACAATAGCCGCCGCTTTTGTTCCGTCTTCGATATCTTTAACGAAACTTCGGTCAATTTTGATGACATCAATTGGGTAATTTATGATGTAATTCAGCGACGAATAACCTGTTCCGAAATCATCTAACGACAAACTTACGCCTAGCTCAGACAAACCATTCAACTTTGCAACTATTGCCTGATCATTACCCAATAAAACACTTTCTGTAATTTCAATATTAATATTTGTAGCTGAAATATTTTCTTTAAGTAGTACCTGTTTAATCATTGGTAAAAAATTTTGTTTTCGAAAATGAAGTCCTGAAATATTAATACCAATTTTAATCGGTGTTGTGGACAGCAACTGAAGTACAAGCGAGTCCTGGCACATCTTGTTGATAGCCCATCTTTCAACTTCTGCTATAAGACCTGTTTCTTCTAACATTGGAATAAAGTCCAGCGGGGGAACAAGCCCTCGCTCGGGATGCTGCCATCGTAACAGCCCCTCCACTCCAACCAGACTATTAGTTAACGCATTAATTTGAGGCTGGTAGTAAACAACAAATTGCTCCTCATCAATAGCCCTGCGCAAATCCGTTTCAATATGCTCATGTTTCCGAACATCATTTATCTTTTGATTTTTATTGTAAAAATGATAAGCACTACTTCTTGATTCTTTTACTGTTTTAAGTGCTGTCTCGGCATGTCTAAGTAACTCATCTTCATTAGTGGCATCA